>DATDPY010000300.1:0-12628 GCA_035292565.1 Cyclobacteriaceae bacterium
TCTTAAATATTATCTTGGATTTAAGATTATTAAGCATAGCATAAGTTATAAAAACTTATGCGGAAAAGGGAGCGAAATCTCCCTTTTCTTTTTTCACTTTTTCAGTAATAAATAATAGACTTTTGAGACAGCCTCTAGCGAGGGGCCGGCCTGCAGGGGGGCCGAGCGTAAATTGGGTGTGGGTGTGGGTGTGAGTGTGAGTGTGAGTGTGGGTGTCCGAATCCATTGGTAATCCTAACCTCATCTGGAATATCGAAAAACCTGAAACCTGGAACCTGTAACCAGTTGGCAAAGTGCAGTTGGCAAAGATCCTGCTCTTAAAGAAGCAGGATTCAACAAACTAACCAGTAACCGGTTGGCAGTTGGCAATTTCGATGCCCTCGAGGACTTCAGTTTAACTAGTAACCGGCAACCACCTATAACTCCAATCACACGAACTATACCGATGAATACGCAATAAAATAAATACCACCTGCTCCACGCCTTTTCAAGGTTATTTATTGGGCCAAACCTACGATTTCCTTAATTTGCCTCTGGAATTTTTTTGAAATCCTATTGATGAAACAGCTCTCCTTGTATGAGCAATTTGAAGTCCGGGTAAGTGACCGCGTTGAATGGGACCCGCAGCCTCACCGGCAAAGCCTGTTTGAGATCATTTATATCGTGAAGGGATCCGGATCATTCCTGATCAACAACAAATCGATCGACTACGATACAGACTCCCTTTTCCTTTTAACCCCCGGCGATGAATATTCGTTCAGGATAAGCAATGCAACAACTTTTTGCATGATCACTTTCTCCGAAATCCTGATCGCCGGCAAGGGGCAGGCTGAAAGCGATCAGCCGGATCTGACAGAAATATTCAGAAAGATCGAGATGACATTTTATCAGTTGGGAAAGAATCAATTTTTCCTTGAATTTACCTCTGTCGATAAGAGTTTTATCAGGCTTTTATTCGACCGGCTCATGATGGAAATTAACAATAAGAGAATATTCAGCAGCCAGATTAAACACGCCCTCATCTTATTAGTATTGAATTTCACTGCCCGAAATCTTCAGTCAAGATTAATAGAGGCATCCGTCTCCCGTTCCGTTAAGTCGCTGGTGAGCGGAGTAATAAACTATATTCAGGAAAATATCGGGAACAATAAAAAATTATATATCGGCAGAATGTCAAGACATTTCGGGAAATCGCAATCTGCGCTGCAGGATAATTTTAAAAAAGCCACAAAAACTACCATCCGGGATTTTATCATCGAGGCAAGACTTCAAATGGCCGCCTCAAGGCTGTTATTCACAAAGATGACGGCCTCGGAGATCGCCGACAATTTCGGTTATCATGATGAGAGCCACCTGAATAAATCATTCCGGGAAAAATACGGTGTATCCCCGATCATGTATCGTCAAAAGGAGCGCGTGAAGCCGCAATAAATTTCAATTGTCAGCCACCAGACTCAATGTCGTAGTGAATAGTTAGATAACGTTACTCGGGCTTTGTGTTACTTTGGTACTTCGTGGTTTTGTGGCTAAATCATCATTTCGTTGTTAGATGGAATATTATTATGTGAATCTTTTAAATTCCCAATTTTTGATTAATATTCGAGACGTTAAATAATTTAGAGGGATATGAAGTCCTGTTTTCTCCTAACAGTTTTTTTATTTTTAAAACTGTCCATAAATGCATTTTCACAGGACTTGTTAGGACATGACGAGGCTGTTTTTGCGAGGGCTGATTCCCTCCGCGGCACACTGACCTCACTTCGTGCCTGTTATGATGTAACCTTTTATCATCTGAACATTAAAATTGACCCGTCGGATAAAAGCATTTCAGGTTTCAATACTATCTTTTTCTCAACCGTTACTCCGTTCAGTCGGATGCAGATTGATTTATTCCCCAATATGAAAATCGACAGCATTCTGTTTGAAGATGGAAGAAAATGCAATTACGAACGGGAATACGGGGCTGTATTCATCACGCTTCCTGAAGAACTGAAATCAGGAAATCATTCAATCAGGGTCCATTATAACGGGAATCCCCAGGTAGCCAAACGTCCGCCCTGGGACGGCGGTTTTACTTGGACCGAAGATGAGGATGGTAATCCATGGGTTGTGGTTACCTGCCAGAGAACGGGTGCAAGCCTCTGGTGGCCAAATAAGGACCACCAATCCGATGAGCCCGACAGTATGCTGATGAGCATAACGGTCCCTCCCGGTCTTGAAGATGTCTCTAACGGGAGGCTCAGGGGAAGGAGAGAAGAAGTTGATGGCTGGACGACTTTCGACTGGTTTATTTACAGCCCAATAAATAATTATAATGTGACGGTCAATATCGGAAAACTTGTCCATTTCAGTGATGAATACGTTTCCACAAACGGAGAAAAACTTACGCTGGATTATTATGTGCTTCGGGGTAACGCCAAAAAAGCCAAAAAACAGTTTGAGGTAGTCGGCCCCATGTTGCGGACATTTGAACATTATTTCGGGAAATACCCGTTTTACAGAGACGGGTTTAAACTTATCGATGCCCCGCACAACGGCATGGAGCACCAGACCGCAATAGCCTACGGCAATAACTATTTAAAAGGTTATGACGGTTACTCGTCTTCAAAAGTGGGGTTGAATTTCGACTTTATCATCGTACACGAAAGTGCCCATGAATGGTGGGGCAACCATGTTACAGCGAAGGATATCGCCGACATGTGGATTCATGAAAGTTTCGGGGCCTACGCCGAAGCCTTGTTCGTTGAAGATAACTGGGGTTATGATGCATCCCTTGAATACATCAATGCCAAGAAGCAGAACGTGCTGAATAACAAACCTATCCTCGGCCCTTTCGGGGTCAATACGGAAGGATCCTCGGATATGTATGACAAAGGTCAACTAATTCTGAATACCCTTCGGAATGTGATTGATAATGATTCCCTGTGGTTTTCAATCCTCCGTGGAATCCAGGAAACTTTTTCTCACAAGTCAGTCGATGGAAAAGAAATTATTGATTACATAAATGAACGGACCGGGGAAAATATGGACTATTTCTTCGATCAATACCTGAAATTCAAAAACCTTCCGAGATTTGATGCTATTATTTCAGCCAAGGGAGATCGGGTAACCCTCCGATACCGCTGGAAGGCTGATGTCGACTTCAGGATGCCGCTAAAAGTGACCATTTCGACTGGTCGTTATGAATTCATCAGACCTACAATGGAATGGCAGGAAATGGAGTTGAATGACATCGACGCCGGTGATTTCAGGATTGCCGAGGATCATTTTTATTGCGATAAGAAGATTTCCAGGATTTATACAGATCCTGATTCCCCCTAAAATATCGGACCAGCAGGTCCTGCCCGAAATTATTCATCTTTTAAAACTGTTGTGGGATTTAGTCTCGCGGCTTTTAATGACAGGTACCCGACACATAAAAAGGCGATCATCAGTTCGATTGACCCGGCAAGCAAAAAAACCATCCAATGAATCCGTACCCGGTAAGCAAAAGTCTGGAGCCAATGTGCGATCAGCCACCAGGCGATTGGGGAGGCAATCAACATGGCCACGACAACCAATTTTACGTACTGCCGGTTCAAAAGCAGGATGATGCCTGCAATGGATGCACCGAAAACCTTTCTGATGCCGATCTCTCTTTTCCTCACTTCAACAGAATAAGATACCAACCCGATAAGTCCGATGACAGCTACGGCAATCGACAGCCCGGAAAATATCCCGAGCAGTTTGCCTAAGCGCTGTTCCTGGGAATATTGCCCTTCAAGCCTCTGATCAAGAAATGCATAACTGAAAGGAACATCATCCAGAACTTCCTTCCACTTGCTCCTCATTTTTTCCATGATGGGTGCAATGGATTTTGATTGAAACCTGACGGCAATCACCCGCATATCACCCCACATATTTGCATTTGTATTGATCAAGACGATCGGTTGGATCGGCTGGTGCAATGAATGATAATTGAAGTCCTTGACAACGCCGATAATTTCATAGTTAATATTCTGATCAGGGTATATGATTTTTTTACCCAGGGCTTCCTGAGGCGTGAGCCCGAATAGTCGAACCAGGGTTTCATTTGGGATAGCCGATGTCTTGTCCGACTGAATATTTGCTGAATCGAAAAACCTTCCTGCTGCAAGCTCGAATCTCATAAATTGAGAATAACGATGGTCTACCTTAAGGGATGTAACCGGCATTTCAGAATCAGTACCTTCCATGGTCCACGTATCTTCATAATAACCTCCTCCCGGAACATCCATCGCAATGGTTGCATCAGAAACGCCTGGGAATTTCAGAACCTCATCTTTGAAAGCATCGATATGTTCTCCGAGCTTATCCGCGTGATCCACAACAAGGACATTTTCTTTATCAAAACCCAGATTGGTATTTGAAAAAAACTTTAACTGCTGAAATGCAATCGTGGTTCCGATAATCAGGGCAATGGATATTGTAAATTGAATACCAACCAACAGGTTTCTAAATCCTGAATTTCCCATGCCCGAAGTGGCCTTCCCTTTCAGTACTTTTTCCGGGTTAAATGCACTCAGATAGAACGAAGGGTAAGCGCCTGCAAGAATGCCGATAACCAATGGGATGAATGGGATGAGGGGAAGGAATTTTTTGTCAGTCCACGCTGTATTGGGAAAATTTATCCCCACCTCATTTTGCACGAATATTTTTAATAATTCGGCAAGAAATAAGGCCAGGGCTGTAGCGGCAACAGAAATTAAAATAGATTCCACCTGGAATTGCCATATCAGCGAATTCCGCGAGGCGCCAATGGTCTTTTTAATGCCAATTTCTTTCGCCCTCGTCGCGCACCGGGCCGTAGAAAGATTGATGAAATTGATCGCTGCGATCAATAATACGAATATGCCGATTGCGCCAAACACCTTCACATATGTAATATTGCCGACCGGGCCGAGCCGGTTTCCGCTATCGGTTGAATAAAGGCGAATATCCCTCACAGGCTTCAGGTAGAAATGCCACCCGCCCTTGCCTTGTATCATCTGGTCATAATTCATTCCATAACGTTCGAAGGAAGGCCTTACTCTTCTTTCTCCGAGGTCCAGAAGTTTCGCTTCAAGCTGTGATTTGTCGGCAGCAGGCCTGAGTTTTATATAAGTTACAACCTGTGTCCAGACCCAGCTCCATTCAAATCGTTTGATGGCCGGATTTGAATAAATAGATAAAAGGAAGTCGAAGTGAAAATGAGAATTCTCCGGCTGCGGTTCCGTCACCCCTGTTATCATTACCGGGATTTTTTGGTCACCGAATTGCAGGATTTTTCCCAACGCAGGCTGATCTCCGAAAAACCTTTTTGCCGCAATATCGGATATCACAACGTTATTTATTCCTTTCAAAGCATTTTCCGGATTTCCCTCCTTCAGCTTAAAGCCAAAAAAATCAAAGAAAGTGGAATCAGCCGCGAGGACGTTTTCCTCGTTGAAGCTGATGACATTTCCCTTTTCATCAGAATAACGGATCAGGGAACTGTATGCAGTATTGACCCGGACCACCTCCTCGATTTCGGGATATTCATCCGTCAGCGCCTGAGCAAGGGCCGGACCGGTGGATCCGAATGTGCCCCCTTCCTGCGTCCAGATCATGGTTTGATCGACCCTGTAGGTACGGTCCGTATCGGGATGGAAATCGTCAAAAGTTAATTCGAATCTTATAAAGCTTAAAGTGAGCAGGCAGGCTGCAATCCCGATGGCCAGCCCGAAAATATTAATGGCGGAATATGCCTTATGGCGGAGGATGTTCCGGTAAGAAATTTTATAATGACTTTTAAACATTGTGGTATTGATCGATATGGGCGAAAGCTTATTCCTTAACAATATCGCTGGTGTGAAAAATCTCAGGACACTGAGAACAAAAGCAATTCGGGCTTTTTTAGGTCCATAAACTTTTTCATCGTCAAAATATTTTTCAACCAGGTCGCCTTCGATACCTTCCAATAGCTGCGGCGGGCTGAACCATCTGAGGAATTTTATGGCAAGTTTCGGCGGGTTATAATTTGCACCCTTCATAATTTATAAATAAACCGGGTTTGATGTTTCATACTGTTATTGAGGATAGAGGATGGTAGATAGAAGATCGGATATTCGGCTCCATAAATAGTAATTATATCATTAAAATTGATTCCAAACCTCCGTCCTCGATCCTCCGTTTTCTTCCCTCAACTCTCGATCCTCCATCTTGCTTGTCAAATAATCTGCAATTGGGGAATCAGTTTCCACAAATCCTGCCGTGCATCCTTCATGGTTTTCAGCATGGCAAGACCCGCGTTGGTCACGGAAAATATCCGTTTTCTTCTGCCGCCCCTTGCATTGGTTGCTCCACCCATTTTTGACTTGACCAGGCCTTTGTCCTCTAGCCTGTAAAGGGTAACATGAACTGCGCTTAGATTCACCTTTCTCCCAACCCTCGACTTAATTTCGTTGACAATGGTATTGCCATAGGCTTCCTCCTGTAAAATTCCAACCATTGTCAATACCAATTCTTCAAATTCACCTAAATATTCCTTGGCCATTTCTATATGTTTTGTTAAACAAATATAATGATTTGTATATATTTTGTAAAAGAAATAAAAAATTAATTGGTCAGACCAACCCTGTTAGTCAGACCAGGGCGGCTGGTCAGACGAACCGTGCTGGTCAGACCAGGGTGGCTGGTCTGACGAACCCTGCTGGTCAGACCGGTGAATGTGTAATTAAAATTGAATAATTTTAAGCATAATCACTTTTTAACCATAAATTCATGTTTATAGCCTATTCCGGCCTCGTTTTTTCGTTAATCCTGGCTTTGCCTTCACCAATCAGTTCGGATGAGCCGATTTCTGAGATTCCCCACAAGGGAATTCGCCACCGTTTACATGCTTACGTATGATCACCGCGGAGTAATTCTTTGGGGTTCTGAACATTTCCGTGAACGACTGAGAAATGCCGTTTCCTGGACCGACCGATACCGGGGATTCAGGATCTGATTGGAAATCGAGGCATATACCAATGATTATTTTGCTGAGAATGACTCTGAATTGCTGGAAGAAATCAATTGGGAATTTGATTGCAAGGATGTATCAAAGCAGCGGAGAAAATTCCGAAGCCGGGATCAGTCTTTTCTTCAACCACAGGCAGGCCCTGGAAACCAATCTTGCAGGTAAAGAAATCGGAGTTTTGAATAAAAAAAATATTATTAGTCCCCTGGAAGATCAGGACAATCCGCATTGAATTATGAATTTAATTGGTTAAGTTTTCCGTATTATATATTTTAATATTTATCATGAGCACCAGGGCGCCGAAACTACCCTTTACCTATGGTCCGGATGATCTGATCAGGCAGAGAGACAGCATTTATACCACCGACCTTTTGGTTGTTGCGATCGGGCATCTTGATTTCTTTTCACGTATCGGGGAATCCCCATCCAATATTGTCGCCATTCGCAATAAATTCCAGATCAAGGACAGGCCGGCCGACGTAATGCTTACATTATTCAAATCGATGGGCCTGATCGAATTGAAGAAGGATATCTACCATCTTACGGATGTGGCCAGGGACTACCTGACGACAAAATCCCCCCAAAGCCTGGTTCCTTACTTTTCCACGCTGACAGAAAGAGCGGAAGTTTCCAAAATGCTTGAAGTGCTCCGGACAGGAAAACCTGCAGGGTGGAGCCATAAGAAAGGCGAAGAACTGGTCCTGGCCATGGAGAATGATGAATTCGCCGAAAGATTCACTTCCGGCATGGACAGCCGGGGATCCTATTTTGCCCCGGGGTTGACATCGGCTTTTGATTTTTCCAAATTCAGATCTGTCCTGGATATTGCCGGAGGTTCTGGGAAATATGCCATTACCATCAAAGAAAAATTTCCGGGGATAAGGGCAGGGCTTCTCGAAAAATCTCCGGTCGACAAGGTAGTTCGCCGCATGCTGAAAAAAAAAGGGCTATCAAGCTTTATTGAAGTGTATGAAGGAGATATGTTTCAAAGCGAATTCCCAATTGGCTTCGACATACATTTATATTCTCACGTAATTCATGATTGGGATATCGATGAAATTCGAATACTTGCCGGGAAATCACGGGAATCTCTAAATCCTGGCGGCATGATCATGATTCACGACACGCACCTCGACAAAGATAAAAGAGGACCGTTATCCGTCGCAGAATATTCGGTACTCGTCATGTTTGCCACACCCGGGAAATGTTATTCTGTTGGCGAAATGGAAGAAATCCTGACTTCCGAAGGATTCAAAAATATCCGGTATAAGCCAACCATATGGAACCGGAGCATTATTACAGGCATCAAGGATTAATATTTTGAGCCTGAGGGCGACGATCGATATCGCCAAATATTACTTCAGGATTATCAGGAAGGTTGCCTGCGCTTCCTTTTCTCTCGAATCCGGTAAAAGCATGTTGAAATTGATATTCGATAATTTAATATAGGGAAATTCCGCAATCACTTCATATCGGATATCCATTTTCCTGATGATGTCCAATCCTCCTTCAGTCGTGAAGATCCAGGTATCCCCGAGCCGGGCAAGTTTGCCGAGATCGGGTTTGTGCAGAACTTTGCCCTGGTTTTTCGCATAGAATCCCATCTCGAAGCCATCGTACCCGAAATTATGCAGAACAGCCTCATCCGGCGATAATTCATTGAACAGCTCAGAAGCTCTTGCAGCAGCATGGTACCGGTTCAGTCCCGGCAGCAATACCGTGTTGAAAATCAGATTAAGTATTGCTATAGCCGTTAAGGAGGAAAGCAGGATCTTTTCATACCTGTTTTTCCTGTAAATAAAAGATATATAAACAAAGAATATGACAAGTAATAAAAATGCAATCGTCACCGGCAGCCCGGATCCGGGGAAGGAGACAAACAATATGAAGGCTGTCAGGAAAATCAAAATACCTCCGATTATATTTTGAAGGATTATAATTACATTTCCTTTTTTCAGATAATTATTTTCTTCAGCGATCCGGACGATCCATTTTGCGGTAAGAATGGAAATCAGAGGTATCACCGGAAGCATATAATGAGGACTTTTCATTTTTGCAATTGAGAAGATAATCAGGAAGAAGAGGATACCGCTCCAGCATATGAATTCCTTCATGCCTGTCAGCCGGAACCCTGCCCTGTACAGGGATAATGCTTCCATATAAAAGCTGAAGAAAGAAATGAGTGACCAGGGAAGGAATATATACGAAAAGGTGTGGATGTAAAAAGAATAATCTGTGGAGTCGCCGGCATAATCACCGGTTATCCTTCCCATGTTGTTTGTCCAGAAAAAGAATTTCATGCCGCCCATTCCGAATTGATCATAAAGACCGTTCAATACCGGATAGGTTACTCCGAATATTATCACGATCCCCGGAATCCACTTCCATGAAAAAAGAGAACGGTAATCCTTGATTAATAAAATGTGTCCCCCAAATGCGACGAGGGGAATAATTACCCCAACCGGACCCTTGGTGATCATGGCACAGCCTGCGCTCAGGAAGCTCAGGAAATAATTTCCTATTCGCTTGAACCTGTAATATTCATAAAGCTGCCAGATGCTGAAAATGATGCAGCTTGTTAGGACAGTATCGGTATGGGTATCATTATTGTAAAGGAACATTGCCTGTGAAAAGGCAAGCATTACTGCCGCTACGATGCCTGTTGATTGCCCATAGAGTAATTTCCCCAACCGGTATGTGGAATAGAATCCCAGCATGGAAAACAGGAAGGTTGGGAATTTGAATGCAAAATTGGATATGCCGAATATTTTTATTGATAATGCGGCCAGCCAAAACAGGAAGGGCGGCTTTTGCAGGTAAGGTTCGCTCATTATTTTTACATGAACCAGGTCTCCCGAATCTGCTATACCCCGGCTCACCGCAGCATATTTCCCGGCATCGATAAAAACATCGGTGAACAGGCCGGATAGGTATACGGCAGCGCCCAGTATTACCAGCGCCAGGTACACGGGTTTTATCCTGATTTCCGAACCGTTCAAATTTTTACCAGATTTTTGAATTTAAGTTATGAAGAAAATCAGGATATTATAATATTTAAGTTACAATGAACAACAATATTCTGATCGTTAAAAACAGCACAACGGAAGGTCCCGGCTTGCTGGAGGTTCTGCTTAGGGAACGGACAACCGGGTATTCCATGATCGACCTGGACTCAGGCGATAAATTACCCCCTCTTGATAATCTGAAGGCCATTGTCGTTCTCGGAGGTCCCGATAGCGCCAACGATGAGAATGAAAAAATGCGGGGTGAGCTTGAATTCATCCGGAAGGTCCTGGCTGCAAAAATCCCTTATCTGGGCATCTGCCTTGGTTTGCAGACTCTTGTCAAGGCTGCCGGCGGAAAAGTAATAAAAAGCCCTGTGAAGGAAATTGGATTCCGGGACCCGGATAACAATTTATTTGCCGTGGATCTGACTGATGAGGGAAGGAAAGATCCTTTGTTCGGTGGTCTTGGCAATGCCCTAAAAGTATTTCACCTTCATGGAGAAACAATTGAGCCGGGAGAAGGTATGACCTTACTGGCATCAGGGAAATTTTGCCGCAACCAGGTGGTAAGGGTGGGGGAAAATGCCTATGGTATTCAATGTCATTTTGAATTAACGGAGGAAATGTTTGAGGAATGGATCAATACGGATCCGGACCTCATGCAATTCGACAGTGAAGCATTGAAGAAAGACTTTAAATTAATGGAGAAAGACTACTTTAAAACCGGCAAAAGGTTATTGCGGAACTTCCTGGATATTGCAGGGTTATAACCCATGATATTGTAGCTCAAAATGGCAAGATTTTTTTGATATCTGTTCGACTCATTTGTTCTGAAACCCGGGTTATCTATCTTTCAAAGAAATTCGGTAAGGAACTATCGCATTGGCATTTTAGGATCATTATTTCTAACTTGCCAGGTGATTGGATAACTATCCAAATAAATTGATCCTGATCCATTTACTTTAACCTGGTATACGATGAACTGGAAATTAATTCTCTACCTTTCATTATACGGACTGATCATGGCTATTGCCACAGTCTACTGGATACCAAGCCGGACTGAGCCGGTCTTTTGGCTGATCATATTCATTGCATGCGCCTACATCATCGCCAAAAAATGCACCGGTGATTATTTCTGGCATGGATTCGCGGTGAGTATTTTCAACGGGATTTGGGTCACAGCCGCGCATTTCGTCCTGTTCGACGCGTACATGGAAAATCATCCGGAATCGGTTGAAATGAATAAGAACCTGCCCACAGTTTTCAATCCGAGGACATGGATGCTGATTATAGGACCGGTAATCAGTATTGTCTCAGGCCTCGTCCTGGGTCTGTTCTCATGGATCGCTTCAAGACTTATAAAAAAGACCGGCGCGTAGCGAAAGACCTGCCGCCTCCACCTTCGTGCGCAAGCTGGATTTTAAAATCGATATTCATGCTGAACCCCAGATTGTGCTCAGGGCATTTATTGATGAATCCATGCTCAGGAACTGGTGGAATGTGGAGCGATCATTGATCCAGCCCCGCAATAACGGACTCTATATACTGGCTTGGAAAATATCCGAATCAGGATTCGATTATATAACCTCGGGAAGGATCAATACATACAATCCGGGAAGTCTGCTGCTTATCGATAAAGTCTGTTATATGAACCCTGAAAGACCTTTGCTGGGCCCAATGCGCGTCAGGATCAGAGTGAAGCCCAGTCAGGGAATGACCCGGTTGATGATAAGGCAAAGCGGGTATGGAAAGGGCATGGATTGGGATTGGTACTTTCTTGCCGTGAAGGAAGCATGGCCGGCCGTTCTTGTACAATTAAAGGGATTATTGGAAGAAAACACAGGATCAACCTGAAGATTTCTGCCTGAAAACCCGAACAATTCACGCATTAAAGAGTTATCAATTAACCAATTATACCCCGTTCAGCAAGTAATGAATACTCATCGATTAGCAAACACAGGATTCCTGGTATCACTACTCTTCTTCCTGCTGTTATATTCAGGGAATTCCTGTAAATCCCAGACAGGGAAAACACAGATTACATCGATTCCAACCGAAACAGCCCCTGAAATGAAATACAACAAACTGACCCCGGAAGAACAACGCATTATACTCTTTAAAGGGACGGATATGCCCTTCACCGGCGAATACGAATTCAAAAAGGATTCCGGCATTTATTTTTGCCGTCAGTGCAATTCTCCGTTATACAGGTCGGACGACAAGTTCGATGCCCATTGCGGATGGCCGAGCTTTGATGACGAGATCAGGGGAGCCGTAATCAGGGTCCCGGATATTGACGGGCGACGGACAGAAATTATTTGTGCCAACTGTAAGGGACACCTGGGCCACGTATTTCTCAATGAAGGATTTACAGCAAAACAAACGCGTCATTGCGTAAATACAACTTCACTTCGGTTTGTTGCAGCCGATTCCGTAAAATTCGCTCCGGAAGTCATTCGCCTGAAAGAGGAATAGGCATAAAAGCACGCACAGGTTTAAAACCATTTGCATCCTGTTAAAAAATATTTTACCGAGGATAGAAAAATAATTCCCGATTAAATTAATTTTTAAAACTGCCCACATCTTGAGGTATTATATCTTATCTTTGAAAAGAGTTTTACCAGGC
>DATDPY010000301.1:0-3695 GCA_035292565.1 Cyclobacteriaceae bacterium
CATTGCCTTTGAAAATGGCGAAATAAAACCCGGGTTGGACGCCGAGGTGTTTGCAAAACATCTCGAATCCCTGCTAAAAGGAGTTTCAGTTTTTTATACTACCGGGCACAGGATGGATACCCTGCCAGATACATTTAACCAGATCATCGATCAATTATTCAACCTAATCGAAATTAAGAATCATGAGAGAATTCAAATATCAGGACAGAAGAACAGCTACTAACAGGCAAGGATGGATGCACGTTCCGTTCCTCGCAGTATTTATTTTATTATTTCACGGAGAGGTTCGGGCCCAGGATGCTCTGGAAATTATTAAAAAGACCGATGCAAAATCCCGGGGAGATTATTCGGAACAGGAAATGCGCATGACCATTGTCAGGCCTGACTGGACGAGGTCGATCACGATGAAAAGCTGGACCAAAGGTGCCAGTTATTCATTGATCCTGATCACCGCCCCGGCAAAGGAAAAGGGACAGGTATTCCTCAAACGTGAAAAAGAAATGTGGAACTGGGTACCATCGATCGAGCGGATGATCAAGATCCCTCCTTCCATGATGATGCAATCCTGGATGGGCTCGGATTTCACCAACGATGACCTCGTGAGGGAATCATCGGTAGTGATCGATTATGTGCATACATTGCTTGGCAGTGAAAATATTGATGGTGCGGATTGCTGGAAGCTGGAGCTCATCCCCAAGCCCGATGCCCCCGTGGTGTGGGGGAAGGTGATCGTCTGGATCGATAAAAACTACAACCAGCGTAAAGCTGAATACTATGACGAGGACGGGTATCCGGTCAGCACGATGCACCTGACCGAGATCCGAAAAATGGGTGACAGGGAAATCCCGACGCGGATGGAAATGATCCCTGAAGGAGTGGAAGGGAAAAAGACGGTTATCGAAATCCTGGCGGCGGTATATAACAAACCCATCGCCGAATCATATTTTTCGATCCAGAACATGAAAATGATCAGGTAACATAGGGGAAAATTTTAAAACATGAAAAAGAACCTGTTAATGGCATGGCGAAACCTCTGGAGGAATAAGCGCCGCACGATCATTACTATCGCTTCCGTTTTTTTCGGTGTACTGCTTTCTACGCTGATGTCTTCGATGCAGGAGGGATCGTATTCCTCCATGATCGATAATATCGTACATATATATTCGGGGTACATCCAGGTGCACCACGAAGACTACTGGGAAAATAAGACCATCAATAATTCATTTATCCCTTCCGATTCCCTGCTGTCGGGAATAAAAAAAGTAGACGCGATCATGGATATGGCGCCGAGGCTGGAATCCTTCGGCCTGGCCTCATCAGAGGAGATCACAAAAGGGTCGATCGTGATCGGAATCGATCCTGAAGCGGAGAACGGGATCACAGGGCTGAAAAAATGGCTGAATCAGGGAGAATATCTCAGACCAGGTGACCCGGGAATACTGTTGTCATCGGAACTGGCCCGCTTTCTCAGGCTGGGCGTCGGCGATACCCTGGTAATCATCGGGCAGGGATATCATGGGATCAGTGCGGCCGGAAAATTTCCGGTGCGGGGTATCCTGAACCTTGCCAATCCCGAGCTAAACCGACAGACGATTTATATGGACCTGGCCCTAAGTCAGGAATTTTATACAGCCACGGGTCTGGTTACAGCCCTGGTGCTTATGGTTGATGATCCGTATGATATTCCCAAAGTCATGCGGCAGCTCAGGACTGTGATTTCCGCTCCCTACAAAGCCATGACCTGGGATGAGATGCAGCCTGAGATCCTGCAGATGATCGAAGCCGACCGGGCCGGGGGGATCATCATGAAACTGATCCTTTATATCCTGATCGGCTTCGGAATATTCGGAACGGTTATGATGATGATCGTGGAGCGGCACCGGGAAATGGGCGTCATGATCGCCATCGGCATGAGGAGGTTTAAGCTCGCTTCGGTCTTATTGTTCGAAACCCTTTATATCGGGCTGATCGGGGTCATCGCCGGATTTATCGGCAGCATCCCTGTGATTGCGTTCTTTTATCATAACCCGGTAAGACTTACGGGCAAAACCGGCCAGGCCATGCTCGACATGGGTTTTGAACCTTACCTGTATTTTTCCTGGATGTACAGGGTGTTCAGCGAACAGGTGTTTATCGTTTTTATACTGACCATGGTGGTATCACTGTACCCGATCTATTCGGCAAAACGACTCAAGGTACATAATGCATTACGAGGCTGATTGTTTCAAAAAAAATATTCATATCATGTTACTCTCAATATCCTGGCGAAATGTATGGCGCAATAAATTGCGAAGCGCCATCATCATTATGGCCGTTGGCCTTGGAATTACAGCGGGGATCTTCATGACTGCTTTTTACCTGGGAATGGCCGAACAGCGGATAGAAAAGGTGATCCGGACGGAAATTTCACATATTCAGATTCATCACCGTGAATTCCGGGAAAACAAAGATATCAGTAAACTGATTCCAGCGGCCCTGGAAATTACCACGGACATCAACAGCCTTTCGGGAGTGGAGGGCGCCTCGAGCCGACTGGTCATATCTTCCATGGTGGCTTCCGCAGAGACATCAGCAGGCATCAAAATTTCGGGAATCATTCCGGAAGAAGAGGTAAAGGTTACCAACCTTCATGAAAAAATTACAGAGGGAGATTACCTGGCCGCAGGGAAGAGGTACCCGGTTCTTTTAAGCCGGAAACTGGCTGCCAAACTGAAAGTCAGGCTTGGTTCAAAGGTGGTCATCACTCTTCAGGACATTCAAAATAACATCACTTCGGGCGCATTCAGAATCACTGGCATATTCGATACAAAAAGTACCATGTACGATGAATCAAATATTTTCATAAGGTATAATGATCTTGCCGGCCTGATGGACATACCCGCCGGCTCCGCTCATGAAATTACCATAAGAGCGGAAAGCAACGACCAGGTCCTTGCCCTCCGCGACCAGCTAAGCATGAAATACCCTGGCTTTGAGGTTGTTCCCTGGTTCGAGCTAAGCCCCGAAATCGGCTACCTCAACGAGGCCATGGACCTTTACATGTACATCTTTATCATGATCATCCTGTTCGCACTCCTGTTCGGGCTGGTTAACACAATGCTCATGGTGGTGCTTGAAAGGATCAAGGAGATCGGGATGCTGATGGCCGTGGGGATGAACAGGACCAGGATCTTTTCCATGATTGTCCTCGAAACCGTATTTCTCGCCATGACCGGAGGTGTCGCCGGGATTATTGCGGGGACCCTGATATCAAAATATTATGAAAGTCATAAAATTGATCTTTCCTTCTGGGGACCGGCTTATGAAGACCTGGGTTATGATGCCTTCGTTTATACTTCCCTCGACCTGAATCTCCTGGTGAATGTGACGATCCTGGTTTTGATTACCGGTATCCTGGGCTCCCTGTATCCGGCATACAGGGCATTGCAAAACAATCCTGCCGAAGCATTAAGAATAGAATAAATTGTAAAGCTTATGTCAATCATCGAAATAAAAAACCTTGCCAAGATATACGACGGTTCCCAGGTAGAAGTCAGGGCTGTGGACGGAGTAAACTTATCATTTGAACTGGGAGAATTTACAGCCATAGTCGGCCCATCTGGATCAGGGAAGACCACCTTTCTGAATCTGCTTGGCGGATTAGACCGCCCCACCTCCGGTGAAGTGATTTTGGATGGTGTTGAAATCTGGAGCCT
>DATDPY010000302.1:0-13800 GCA_035292565.1 Cyclobacteriaceae bacterium
GGGGATTGGCATATTCAGCGGGTAGTTGGATATCTTCTCCGCCAAAGAAAGACCGGTCGTTCTTTGTTGAAGCATATATCGCCACGCAGGCCGACAAGCTTAACGAGGCAACCGGCACATTGATGAATCTGATGGAAAATATGAAGGAAGATCAGCAACGGTTCGACCTTGCAAAGGCATCAATCCTGAACAGGATCGAGACCGAACGCATAATAAAGACCAATATATTCTGGCGGTACCTGAATAATCAGGACAAGGGAATAACCTATGATATCAGAAAAGATATATATGAAAAGATAAATGATTTTACGATGGAAGACCTGAAAGTTTTTCTCAACAAATATCAGGGAGACAACTACACCATACTTGTTATTGGTAACAGGAATGCCGTGGATTTCAACGTTTTAAAAAAGATGGGGTCCTATAAGGAAGTAACCCTGGAAGAAATATTCAATTATTGACCAATCCTAGCGCCGTCAATAACTGGAAAGTTGGTTCAGACCGGGTTTTTTTACTCCAATAAAATTTCCCGGACGGTCAGCCCTGCACGTAAGGCGGAGTTCATTATTCAGTCCGCAATATTCCGGCAGGGTTTGCAGTTGCCGCCTTAAATATGGTCGCAGATGTGGTTAATAAGCCAACAAAAGCTATCGTAACACCTGAAATAACCAGCGTTGTAATGCCCACGGAAGTGTGATACTTGTAGATCTGAGTCAGAAGCATGTTAATAAGGAAATAAGCAAGCATCGAACCGGACAATACGGAAACCGACATAACCAGCATAAACTCCCGGTTCAGCCTCATGAATATTGACCTGACCGTTGCGCCCATTACTTTGCGGATCCCGATCTCTTTTTTCCTGCTCTCCACCGCCAGGGAAGACAGAGCAAAGATCCCGGTCAGAGATAGCAGACCACTGAGGACTGCCAGGTAGAAAAATATTTTTTTCATATTGTTAGCGGTATTCAAGGCTCCGCCGAGGGCCATATTTTCCTGGAAGAATCCGGGAAACGGACGGTATGGGATAATTTCCTTCCAGGCCTCCGCAAGGAAATCGAAAACTTCCTTCCGGTTATTATCGGCAGTCATTACGACCAGGATGTGGCTTTCATCCTCCCGGGCCGGCAGGTATATTTCGGGAATGGAAACTGAACCCCTGTGCACATTGTTGATGACATCGGAAGCAACGCCAACAATATATCGTTTCCCGCTGCTAAGGTTGACGAGTTTTCCCAGGGGATCCTTGATTCCAAAACGTTCAATATAAGTCTGGTTTACAATTACGGATTCCCCGTAATCCGATTCAAGATTCCTGTCGAACAGCCGGCCGGCAACGAGTTGAACATTCATTAAATCGAGGTAACCATCGCCGACCCGACGCGACCTGATTTCAACATTTCCTGTGTCCAGCACCAGGAAAGTATCTTCATATTCCCCTGCCAGGATATCGTTCGTTGCTGTATGGCCCGCAATATGAGGATGATTATTTATTTTATCCCGCATCAGGGTGTATTCGGTGCGGTCATTGGTATAGATATTAATTATATTTTCATGCCGATAGCCAAGGTTCAGCGATTTCAGGAAATTCGCATTCCGGTAAAAGACAATACCCCCGACGAGCACAACCAGAGAAAACGAAAACTGCATGGCATTCATGAGTTTCGAGGTGATACCGGCATTCCGTATCCTGACCTGGTTCCTGAAAATCACCACAGGCTGGAATCGTTTCGAGTACAATGCCGGGTAAAGCCCGGCAATTATAGTCGTCAGAATAAAAAGGCCGGCGAAAGATATTACGAGGTTGAAAATGCTGAAATCGAGGATTTCCATCGGCGCATTCCACAAAGCGAAGAACTCCGACGAGATCCATTGATATATCGCCAGACCAAACAACAGTGCGAGCAAAGCAGTAAATGACATTTCGAACATGAACTGGGCAAATACCTGCATCGATGCTCCCCCCATTACTTTTCGAACGCCGATTTCCTTTACCCTGTTGCCGATCAGTGCCATTGAGGTATTCGCAAGGTTGAAACAGGCAATAAGCAATACAAGCAGGGCAAGAAAGGCAAAGATTACAACGGCGTTATGGGCAACATGAAGCATGGCATTGGTTCCCTCGGTAATATTCGGATCGAGAAGGCTGCTGTCATTAAACCTGACAAGCTCGAAACTGCTGACCTTCCATTCAGGCCTTGCAAGATTTTGTTCCGGGATATATCCGGCCAATCGTTCTGTAATAGCCTCCGGATTATGGTTATCCGCAAGTTTTAAGAAAGTGGTCGGCTGCTGCCATATGGTCCAGTCATCGGGTTTGATCTGCTGGCTGGAAAAGAAATTATCAATCCGGATCAGCACATCAAAATAGAACGATGAATTGAACGGTATCCTTTCAAAAACCCCTGCTACTGTAAGTTCGGTCGAAAGTCCGGCCGAATGGTGGATGGTCAGGGTTTTCCCGACAGGATCGGAACTCCCGAAATATTTTTTGGCCATTCCTTCAGCGATGAATACCCGGCTTTTATTCCTGAATGATGAATAGGAACCGGATTGCAGACCGATCGGGAAGAAATCGAAAAAGCTTTCATCCGCATACCCCACAGACTGGTAGAAGATCTTATCCTCGTAAGTGATGTTCTCACCCCACTGGAAATACCGCGTTTGGTCTTCGATTCCGGCAATTTCCTGCACCAGCCTGGGGCCCAGGGGCATTGGAGCAAGATCGTATCTCGACAAGCCTCTTCCGGTATTTTGTTTCAGTTCATGAATACGGTAAATGTTATCCGTATCCTTATAATAGTTATCGAACTCCGCGTTAAATGCATAGAGAAGATAAATGGTGAGGCAGAACGCCATGGCAACTCCCAAACCTATAACGTTGATAGCCACATAGATACGGTTTTTCCAGGTGTTGCGGACGGCAACTTTGAGATAGTTTGACCACATGAAGCAAAAATTGTTGTTGTTGTTGATTATAAGACGAAATTATTCAGGCGAAGGTTTCTCTGAAAAGCCTTTAACTCAAGAGGGGCCGGTTTTAATTTTGTCATTATTTTTTTTTCACGACAATCAGGATTTTATAAAAAAGCCGGGACTCAAAACCGCACTCAAGATTAGGGAAACAGCCGAAAAACTTCGTTTCATATCAATTGCATAAAAAAATTATCGTCTTAACGGGGTTCCTAAAAAGTTTCTATTCTTGCCCCGCCCTATTTATAATGGTTACATCAGTTATCCGGGATATAAACCCTGATTCAAATTTAATGCCCCTAAATATTCATTCCGAATGAATAAGCCCCCTGAATTTCCCTTGACTGATTAATTTTAATGATCAGCCGGGAATTCAGGAGGCGTTGGAAATCGATTAAAACCGCAACACGCTTGTGTCAGAAACGCATGTTCGTGCCAAACTGAAAATAGTAAGGTATCACGGCCGTGGGCTTAAGGTACTGATCAACCGTCTTTCCAATTTTTATATAAGCATCCATGAATTTAACGGAGCAACCGGTTTGGATACCGTAATGAAAATTGCCGCCCATGGGAATGAACCATCCGTCAGCGGCCGATGGATTGAATTGCCTGCGGACCTCGCTGTTATTAATGTGTGTAACGACTGCTTTGTCGAAACCAAATTCGCCGGCTGCATACCAGTGAGGCTTATAAAATCCTGCTACGCCAGTGAACTCGCTGCCGAAATTCTGAAATTTTACAATCTCCGTCTCATACCGTCTGTAGATACCATAAGCAATAGCCGTCGCCATAAAATTCCCGGCTTTCACGAGACGGACCTGCCCTCCAAGCTTAGCCTTGAAATCATCGTCCAGGTTTTCACCGGCAGGGATGGAGAATTGGCCGTTGATAAGAATGGGTATTTTCGTTCCGATTTTATAACCGTAGCCCAGGCCGAGCGACAAACTGTAATCCCAGCCGAAATTCAGATTAGCGATGTGCTTCTGGTCCGGTGTGATACTTGCCCAGTTCGGGCTTTGAGCAACTGCAGAGACTGACAGCGCCGCAACCAGTATTGTTGTAATGATCCAATTAGTCTTTTTCATGATTATTTTATTTCATTTATATAATTCAATGCAATCGGGAAGAAATTGTTCCAGCCGGTTGGGAAGGTGATCATTTCATGGCCGGCCCCGTCTATGCGTACAAGCTGCACGTTGGGATAAGCCGATGAAACATGCTGCGCGTACTCAGTTCCGTAGGCCCTGTTTCGTTCACTGTAAACGAAAAGGACTTTCGTGTTAAAGGAATTCAGATTGCCCGTCCAATCAGGCTTAACGCGCTCACCGATTTCAAACATAGCACGATTGACAATTGCCCCCAATCTCCAGAACGGAACATCGTCGATATCCCCAACCGGGTTGTCTTCTGAGCCATCCGTTACTGTTGATAAGCCAAATTTGTAATCCAATTTTTCATGATCTGTTTCTTTGCCCGTAATAAACTGATCTAAATAAGTGGCATCGTTCAAGATCTCGCTGGTAATTCCAAAGCCGCGGACACGACTCACATAATCTTTAATATCCTTCCACACAAAGCCTCCCGGTTCGCACAATATCGCCCCATCTATGGCATTTGGAAATTGATTTATATAAGCTGTGGCCAGCATGGCTCCCCAGGAATGCCCCAGTAAGGTGATTTTCTGTTCGGGAGAGCTCCGGTAAAACTCAATCACGGCGCTCAGGTCGTCAAGCATAATCTGAAGAGAGTAAGCTGATTTATTCTCGCGTTTGGATAAGCCCGAGCCGCGCTGATCATAAAACACGACATGATAGCCATAGTCGGAAAATTCTTTGCAATTCAACAGGTAGCGGTAATCCGAGCCCGGACCGCCATGCAATACCACGATCATGGGATCGTCAGGGTTACCGAAACTTTCGGCATGAAGCATGGTATTGTTTACGGAGATCGAGGGAATGGAAGAATCCTCGTCTACGGTCATTGGAACCAATAATCCCGGTTCCCTGGGATCATACTCTTCACATCCGGTAAAGAGCACGAAAATTCCGAGAATAATTACTGTTAATCGTTTCATGTTGTTTAAGAAGTTTTGGGTTGTTTTTATTGTTTCGTATCGGTCACCTTCCACCTGCAGTTGGAATCCGGCGGCCGGATACATAAACGCATAAACGGGTCGAACCCGGAGCGGGATGGCCTGATTAGTCCCGGAAATGACCTTCCGTGAAGGATGACACCTTAATTTATTGATTCCGCGACGGCCTGCAGGAATTCTGAGGGGGATTTGCCGGTAACCTTTTTAAAATAACGGTTAAACGAGGATTTGGAATTAAACCCACATTCCTGCGCCAGCGCAAGCAATGTGTACTTCCGGCTGTCGGGACTGGCCGAGAGACGCATGAACTCCTCGATCCGAAGGGTATTGATATAATCATAAAAGCTTTTCCCTTCCAGCTCATTGATCACCTGCGACAGATGGTTAGGTTTAGTATCAAGCCGCCTGGCGAGGTCAATAAGCGAAAGTTCGCTTTCCCGGTAGGGCTTTTCCGTTTGCATAATACGGGAAAGGTTTTGGCGAAGGCTTTCCGAATTTTCGGAGGTCAAACCTGATTTCAGGTACTTACGCCTTTCAGGGATTTCTTCGGTATCATTTTGGATCTCTGCTTTATTTTCAGATGAAACATACGCGGGAGAATGAAAAATGCCCACCTGGCGGATCCCGAAATATCCGATAAACAATATAAAAAGCACTGCCGTTCCGAATACCCAATCATCGTTTCCAATGATAACGCATATCCATATTGCGCCAATCCATAAGATCATGTATTTCATCCATGCCAGGTTTATCTTTTCAATGTCGGAAAACTGGTTCACGATAGAAAGGCGGTGTTTCCTGAGCGCAATGCCCGAAAGAGCAACATACAATACGCCCGATGCTATGATGGAAACAAACCTGACCTGGTTGAAAATTTCATAACCTGCGCCCTGATGTTCATAGATCCGGATCTTCTGATCGGTTGGCAGGGCAAGAAAAGGGATGATATAAAAAAGAACGGCAATGGGAGGAATGAAGTGTAACAAGGAAGTTTTTAGCGACAGACCGCGGTTGGTGAGGGATAGGGTATATAAATAAAGGAACGGCCCGTGGGCCAGGGGCAGGGGAAGATCGGCGCCCAATAGCTGGCGGTACAACCCGGATTTGTGGAAATAAAAAAGGAGCAGATGGACGGTGACGATGAAAAGCCAGCCTGCGAGGATCTTATCGGCAGCGGACTTGTTTTTCTTGCTGAACAGCAGGAGATCAAGGAACAGGGCAACGGCAACACCTCCGAGGTAAAGCATTGCCCAAAGTTAGCAATTTTCGTAATTTTATTGATATACCCTCTGTGTTCGAGGCTTTCCATGCGATGGGTCACCATTGTCGCTAATGAGAAAGATTAAGAATAAATTATAACTTTAATTGTGTCCGGATAAATTGAATCTCCCAATCTTCAACTTTCCAGATGATACGTCAGCGAGACCAGTCCGCTATCGTAAGTCTTTGTATCCGTCAGCTTAAGACGGACCCTGTCTTTTATATTGTTGAACAGCGGCTTTCCTCCCCCGAGGATGATGGGGTGGACCGAAAGCCAGAACACATCCACCAGGCCCAGGTTTACGAGGGAAGCCGTAAGACTTGCCCCGCCGAAGAGCCAGATATCTTTTCCCGGCGAATTTTTAATCTTTTGTACCTCCCGTTCCAAATCACCCTTAATTATAAACGCCCCGGGCTTCGCTTCCGTCAATGTGTTTGAAAAAATATATTCCGTCAATTTCGGGAAACCTGCAGTTCCGGCATCCCCCATCGACTGCGTAAGCTCGTACGACTTCCTGCCGATGAACAGGCTGTCGACCTGCTTGAAGAATTCCGACATCCCATAATCCTGGTCGGTGAAGCACCAGTCGAATTCACCATTAGGCCCCTCGATGAATCCGTCAAGGCTGACGGCAAGTCCCAAAATTACCTTTCGCATGATCGTTTCATTTTTATTTATTATTCATAATGCAACCTTCTTGTCGAAACTGCCTGATACAGGCATCTAAATCCTGCGATGGAATCCATTATATTGAAATCATTTATCAACCCTTGAATATTGTTTTACCGTCAACGAAGCAAATGGGGTTTCCGAAGGGATCATTTGCGTAAAACAGTTTTTCCCCCCAGGGCATTAACTGTACTCTTTTGTCAACATGCTTACTGTTAGAATTATGAAACTTTTTATGAACTGATTCTAAATTATCGGTTGCTATGTATATGTATTGATTTTCATGGAAAGTCCATGGCTGCTTAATGACGTCACCATCTGCTATCGGGTCATATATTGCCAAAATAGTACCCCCTAAATCAAAATAGTGCCTTCCTGGTGAAACCCGTAGCCCGGCTTGCTCAAAGACATTTGAGTAAAAGTTCGTTGCCTCATTAATGTCATTAACGGGAAATATAATTCTATAAAGATGCATGGCTATTTATTTTCTTTAATGGGTATTTCCTTAGACAGCCTCCTTAGAATCAGCGAGCTGCTGAAGGCCACAACAAGCCCGATCGCCTGCGCTTCTGCATAGAAAATCAGAATCACAAAAAGAGGGCTTTTGTACATTTCTTTGATTTGTCTGCTTTACTGTCTTGATCGTCACTTATTATTCTTTCACTTTTTTAATTATATCAGGAATTTCTGATTTGTCTGGAATTTCCTGATTTGTCACATAATAATGTTCGAAAACAAAGTTCCCCAACTCATTGCACTTATTTATTCCTGTCTCGACAAATATCCCTACGGCAACGTCCATGGGTACAAGAACTGTCAGCCCAACATAAGTATCCGCCTGGTCAACGGCTTCTATGATACAATTTAAACCCTTGGCTGCAAAGTTGAATTCCTCTTTTATTATACTTTTTTGTATTGGAGTAAACGGTTGGTCTGATGAGGATAGTACAAGAAAAAAATATCGCAATTTGTCATTAAGTCCACCGAGCCCGCTTGAGATAAAGCCGGCGCTTTGATCCGTCAGTGTGCTCTCAAGGAACATTTTGCACTCTTGCAATGCCAAAGCTGTCCACTGTTTTAAATCATTGTCCGGATTTCTGAAATATTTTTCAATTAGTCTGAAGGCTGTAATTGTTCCCAGATGGGCTAACAGGGTCAGTACTTTTTTCTTGGCATCTGTTTTCGTTTGGGTATCAAAGAGAATGTTTCCCAGATTGATAGTTTCTTTCTCAGTCAGCTCGCCACGGTCAAATGAATGAGAATAGTCAATGTATTCCTTTTGCGTTTGAACATCAATCCCTTCTTCCAGTATATAAAACCGGTCAGGCATACTTGATAATAATTTCTGTATGTCCTTATGTTTGTCTGTCATAGTCGATTGTTATTTTTAGCTATCACATAACTGTTTGCGGGTAAAACCCGTGCTGCCTGCCAGGCGTGGTCCTGTGCGGTAGCAGGCAGGGATTTAAATATCGATTTTTATTCCGCATACGAAAAATAAAAAATCTTCAGGACAAATTCAAGTATGGGATTTGGGTATGGATATTCGCCGTATTTATGTAACTTGTTACTTTTAAAATATGGCTAAACATGGAAGCGGGCAACAAAATCATACTCATACTTGGCATCCTGGCAATCGCTGCAGGCATATTTGTTATTTTTGAAGCATCATCATTTCAGAAGAAGGCCACGCAAACGGAGGGCAAGGTAGTTCACGTTCTTGGCTCCTCCTATAAAATCCAATATTTTACAAACGACAGGACCGAAAAAATATGCCAGGGATCGGGAAAAACACACGGATTCCGTGAAGGTAACAGTGTCAAGGTCTGGTACAGGACCGACAACCCGGATAGAGCAAGGCTCACGGATGGAAGAAAAGGCGCGAAGACACTTTTTATTGCAGGCATTGCCTGTGTCCTTCTGGGAGTATATCCCCTATTTATGAAGAAGAGAGATAATTCTTCTTCATAAAAAC
The DNA here is from genome assembly GCA_035292565.1 of Cyclobacteriaceae bacterium. Lineage (GTDB taxonomy): Bacteria > Bacteroidota > Bacteroidia > Cytophagales > Cyclobacteriaceae > DATDPY01. Next base: position 8,968 of record DATDPY010000302.1, read on the forward strand.
TTCAAACAGCAAATAAAGCAGGGCATTGGCATTACACGCGTGTTGGGGCTGTGGCCGGGTTTTCATTATTTCACCTCCTGAATATTGAATACTCCGATCTCAGGCAGGTAAAATATTTTGATTAACGCGGAAAAAATTTCCCGGATCGTATCTGGATTTAATTTTTGCCAGCCGTTCATAGTTTGAACCGAATGCGGCATCTGTCCGGTTTTCTCCTTCGCTGATGAAATTTACATACACCCCCCCGGTAGAATAGGGGGCCGTTTTATCAAATAACTCTTTTGACCATTCAATACACTTTTTATCATCCGCTCTATTTTCCCAGCGGGTGTGGACAGTAAATACATAATTTGCATTTCTATGAGGGTAGGCCGTAGCATCCGGAGCTACACGGTTAATGGCTCCGCCTAACTGTCCTATAAATATTTCAGTGGCAGTGGATGGTAACTGACGGGTATACTCAATAAGAATATCGAGCAAGTCATCGGCAAGTTCGGAATGGTTGTTCGACTTCCAGTAGTTACGGGCTCCGGGTGTAAGCAGTGGATCAAAAGCCTTTTGCCATGCAGCGAAAGGCGTTGGCCCTATCATATCTGCAATGGGATTGCCAAAACGGCGAAGCGGTTCCAATACTTTTTCGCCTTCTTTCATATTCCCTGCATAGACAGCAGCCAAAATAACAACTTCTTTACCATGAACCTCCGGTGGCAGAAAGGGCAGGGGAGGAGCCTTTCTTAAAATTGCCCAGCAGGTTGCTTCATCAGGCGCGGATGAAGTAAAGCTTTTGTAATGCCTTAAAACCTTTTCAGCATCCCGGAAACGATGAACAATCAATCCGGCTAACACATGCGGTCCTACGGGATACAATTTGAATTGGAATGAAGTTACAATTCCAAAATTGCCCGACCCGCCGCGCAAAGCCCAAAAGAGATCAGTATTTTCTTCTTCACTCGCCTGCAATACTTTTCCATCCGCAGTTACAACTTCAGCGGATAGCAGATTATCTGCGGCGAGTCCATAGCTTCGGCTAAGCCATCCAAAACCACCTCCCAGGGTCAGCCCCGATATTCCGGTGGTTGAAGCAATTCCTAAAGGAGTGGCTAATCCGTATGCCTGCGTTTCGCAATCCATATCGCCAAGCGTAGCCCCGGGTGATACAAATGCGATACGCGTTCGCGGATTTACCCAAACCCCTTGCATGGATGAGAGGTCAATCAGCATGGCGTCATCGGCCAACGACATTCCGGCTACGTTGTGTCCCGCCCCCCTGACCGAGACCAAATAATTGTTTTCACGGGCAAATTTTACACTATTAGCTACATCGGCGGTTCCCGCACATCTTACGATGAGTGCAGGTCTCCGGTCAATCATAGCATTCCATATTTTTCGGGATTCATCGTATTCCGGGTCGTTGGAAAGAATAATTTTTCCGCGAAGTGTGGAAGCAAAATCTGCGATTAAAGCAGTATCCGGATTCTTTACAATGGTTGTCATATTATAATTAAATGTTCGCAGGCATTATTTTATAATAAGCATTTTTAAACCCATCCGTCGCTTTCGACCTGGATAGTTCACTAAACACACTGTAAAATTATCATGGGGTGAAGGGCAGTGGCTACTGATTTTGGTTCAAAAGTTTGTAAATTTCGTTCAAACCAAAAACAGCAGTAACAGCTTTAGTGGTGCAGCAAACTGGAAGGAAGACAACCATATTTTTTCAGGAAGCATTTGGAAAAATAGGACAAGCTGCCGAAACCTGTTTCAAAAGCAATCTCCGAAACATTGCCTGCATTTTTGTCGAGTAGTTTAAGGGCCTCCTTCAAACGATAATCTATGATAAAGGCGTTGGGCGATTTTCCTGTAAGGGAAAACATTTTACGATATAGCTTAGATTTGCTGCATCCCAGGGCTTTATTCAGGCTCCCCCCGCTAAACTTGTGATTGTTCCAGGCAGATTCCGTATAATCGATTAAACCAGTCAAAAATTTTTCGTCATCGGGCGTAAGCGAAATCATCTCCTTTTTTTCAGAAAAGTAATCGGTGTTTTCTTTTTTGTATAAATAATTCACTTCGGCAGATACGATGATTTCACCTTTTATAAACTTGCACATTCTTTCGGCAAGTTTGACAGCGTCTTCAAATAGCAGTTTTTTTTCAGTCACCGGAACTCCGGCGCTTATTCCTGTTTTCAATACAATCTTTTCCATGATCAAATGAGCGCCTGATTTTTTGAATAACCTGCCGATTTCAAATGCGGCATTTACCGCGTCGGAAACGGATTTGAAGGAAACCAGAAAATGAAAATCGGTTTTCTCTACAATCGAGCCCCAACTGGCATGTAAAACATTTGTCACCTCATTGCAAAAATCTTTCACTGATTTGGGAAAGGATTCAGGGTAATTTTTGGGCAGTGCGGTATTTATCAAATCCACTACCATAATGAATCTGAAAGCCGATTCATCAATGATATTTAGTTCAGGGTCGGGATCTTCAATTCTTCCAAGAAAAGATTCCACCAGTGAGGCATCTACTTCAATGATCCTGGTCGGAACATCGTCATGGGCTTCTTTATGCATTCTGCTAAGGGACATCTCATCCGGAGCCTCAATCAGACAGAAAGTCATTTTTCTTCTGGCATCAAACCAATACGTTAAACCGCGGCATCCATAGATGTGTTGTATTGCCAGATCTTTCAGATGCAGTTCAGCCACCTGTTCTGCCGTAAGGTTTGCTGAGAAATCATGACGATCCATGTATATAGGCATAAAAAATATTCTTTGTGCGGCTAAATCGGAGAATAAGGGTATTGAAAATTGTTTGTCGAATCAGTTATATATCAGTCCGCAAATAGTGATTCAAATTGTTTAGAAATTTTGTCACTCGTTATTCATTCTGGCATGAGTTGTATTCATTTTGGATATTTTGTGTCGTTTTACAATAACCGATTTCGATTGGCGGGCAAGGGCAGTGCCGCTTGCCTGCCAGGTGCCTGCCTTTGCGGCGGCAGGCTTTATTTATTGTTCTTTGGTTTATTTAATTCACGGGATATCCTTCGGGCCTTTTTTAAATCGCTTGATCTCGAACTCATTTTTGAAGATTTCATGTTTATAAATTTCGCTCAAATTCTTTTTTCGTCAGCCAATGCATAATATTTAATGCCAATTTTTGATAATTTCTGTCTCGTCTTCTGTAAAAGCTGGAGTATCATTCAGGTCGCCCTTACCTTTGGCATTAACAAATGCATAAATACTGGCGGAATTTAATACTTCTGCTGTCACGGGAGTGGTCAGAGTTTTTAAATTGTAGCCATCATTCCGGACAAGATTTGCAAAAGGCTCATAGAATCCATTGGTGGTGTGAAAATTATTATGTCCTTCGTCAAATAATATTACAGGCTTATTTTCTTTAAATTCAGGTGATTCAATTGTTACGTCAAAGTCATTGTCAGCACGTTGCAAGGGTGTCTCTTTGAACGAAGGTAAGGCAAGAGGTAAAATTAAAAGTATAAGTATTTTTTTCATTATCTGTCAATATTTTAAGGTTGCCGCATGTCAGGCAACGTCGGTTTGTGGTTGTAAAATAACGAGTTCTTGATTAAATGCTTTTGGCTTCCGCAATTTTAAATGTAATAGGAGTCATATTTCTTAAAGTGTTTTGTATTTCAGCCGTTTTATCCGTGACTTGCATCAGATTTACAATTTCATCTTAACTAGTCTGGGCGCTAACCTTAGCGCGGTAGGATACATTTTGGGCAGGCTCACCTTCAGAGTCAAAATTACCCTCAACAATCACGTCAACGCTGGTCACATTTATTCCCTTTTTTGAAGCTTCACGATTTAGGTCGTTACAATAACAGATGGCTAAAGCAAGAAACAATAATTCCCCTCCATTTATTTTAGATCCATAGCCTGATTCTTTAGTCGGAATAATTAATGAATTAACATGATCATTCGTTTTCAAGATTGTTTCCAGCTTATTTTCACTGTTAAGTAAATGAGCACTAATTTTCATAATTATTGATGGTTATTTGTAATGTGATCAAAGTGATGTTGCCGAACGGTTGGCGGGCAGAACCCGTGCCGCCGGCCTGCCAGGCTTATTCATGAACAATAGCAGGCAAGGATTAAAAGATTGATTTCTATTGTTTATCACGCAAGTTATAAAAAATTCGGAATCGAATTAAGGAACAGAATGCAGGCATGGGTTTTATCCGCGTGTTGGCGGCAGGCTTTTTATTTATTATTCTTTAGCTTCTTAATTTCGCGAGAAACCTTTCGAACCTCTTTCAAAGAGGAATCAGTCCTTTCAAGCCGATATTCCAGGAGAGACTTGAGTGACATTAATTTTTCTTCAGCCTTTTTTAAGTCGTTTAATTTCGATCTCGTTTTTGAAGATTTCATGTTTATCAATTTTGCTCTTATTTCTGATTCGCTCAATTAATATCCGAAGAATATTTAACTGTATTTTTATTTCTGGATGCTCATTAAGGCCCGGATCTATCTCCGATAATTCCTTTTCTGTTTCGAAAGCGGCCCCAAATTAAATGTACCGAAGGGGCCTTAGTGTTTGCACGCCGCGATGACCGAGTCCGCCCGCCTTGCGCTAAGCCGCTGTTATAGGCTGTGATTATTTCTTTGTCTTTTTAAGATATTCTTGAAATTGTTATTTTTCACAAAGTTCTTTCAACTTGTCGAGTGCTTTTGGGTAGGTCTCGTTCATATAACCTAAAAAATCTTCTGTGGTGTCTAAGTCAACAGTAACGGTTGTAGTCCCATTGTTTTCTTCGAAGGCATAGTTTTCAAATCCGTTTGCCCATTTTTCTACTTCTGGTCC
>DATDPY010000303.1:0-5227 GCA_035292565.1 Cyclobacteriaceae bacterium
GTGAGGATTATATAACCAGCCTGATCGCCCATGGGTGTGGAAATAACATAGTTATATTTTCCAGCATAACTTTCCCGTGTTACCTTCGTTGCGGCACATCCGGCCCAAAATAATGAAATAACGATTACCAGCAGCGAGTTGATTTTCAGTAAATTTTTCATTTAAAATATTAGTTTATGGATTAGGACTGATAAAAAATGATTCGGGACATAATTAAGGAATTTGGATCAAAATCCCAATAAAATACCGGGCTGTTTTTATTCATTCCCTGATAAATCCGGACTTCGAGATCTGATTATCATGCGGATTTTTGCGTAATTGGAATCAAATAAAATCTTCGGATGCTCAAAAACAAAGAATTCAGGCAATTTGCCCATGAAGTAGCCGATTGGATGGCCAACTATCTGCAGAATGTAGATCAATACCCCGTTAAATCACAGGTGCAGCCTGGAGATATATTACAGCAGATTCCGGAATATCCTCCCGAAAATGAGGAGCCCATGAATAATATTTTCAATGATTTCAAGCGTATCATTATTCCCGGTATCTCGCACTGGCAAAGCCCGAACTGGTTCGCATATTTCCAGGCTAATTCCAGCTATCCTTCGATACTGGCGGAAATGATTACTGCCACATTGGGAGCCCAGTGCATGGTATGGGAAACTTCGCCCGCGGCGGCGGAACTTGAAGAGCGAATGATGCAATGGCTTAAAAATCTTACCGGTCTGCCCGAAAATTTTGAAGGCGTGATCCAGGATACGGCTTCAACCTCCACGCTTTGCGCTATCCTCACCGCCAGGGAAAAAGCATCGGAATTCGGGATTAATAAATCAGGTTTCCCCGCGACAAGGTACAGGGTGTATTGTTCCCTGGAGGCTCACTCCTCCATTGATAAGGCGGTGAGAATTTCAGGCCTGGGACATGATAACCTGGTCAGGATAAAGACCCATATCAACGATTTGTCAATGGACCCCGATGCACTTGAGAAATCGCTCATGAAAGATATTGAAAATGGCCTTAAGCCCTTATGTGTTATTGCGACCATAGGTACCACAGGCACAATGGCAATCGATCCGCTGGAACCGATCGGGGAGATCTGTCAGAAATATAAAATATGGCTACATGTCGACGCTGCTTATGCCGGCACCGCCATGTTCCTGCCTGAATACAGGTGGATGATCAAAGGGATAGAACTGGCCGACAGCTATGTATTTAATCCGCATAAATGGATGTTTACCAATTTTGACTGTTCGGCCTATTATGTAAAGGATAAGGAATCATTAATTCGAACATTTTCCATCATGCCCGAATACCTGAAAACTGCTTTCGATGAAAAGGTGAACAACTACAGAGACTGGGGAATTCAATTGGGCAGGAGATTTCGGGCATTAAAGCTTTGGTTCGTTCTCCGCAGTTATGGGGCTGAAGGCATTCGGAAGGTTATCGGAAACCATGTATTCTGGGCGCAGAATCTGGCTGCCGAGATCGGGAAACAACCGGATTTTGAGATCATGGCTCCCTGCCTCTTGAACATGATCTGCTTCAGGTATCACCCGGAAGGTGTGGATGACGCTGAATCATTGAACAGGCTGAATGAAAAATTGATTCGGAATCTGAATATTTCCGGCAGGATGTATGTCTCCCATACAAAAATTAAAAGCAATTTCGTAATTAGATTCGCAGCAGGACAAACCTTCCTGCAGGAAAGGCATTTGCTGGATGCCTGGCTTTTTATAAAGGAAGAAGCAAGAAAACTTGAATAAACTTTTACGTATAATGAATAGATACATTTTTATCACCTTATTCACCTCCGTCATCCTCATGAATTCAGGATGCAGGAAGGCTTCAGGACCTCTCCAACGTTCCTATGATTTTGACGCCGGGTGGTTATTCATGAAAGATTCAACCATTGATGCATCCTTACCGGATTTCGATGATTCCGGATGGAGGATTATTGACCTGCCCCATGACTGGAGCATTGAGGACCTTCCCGGGCAGACGGAAGACAAAGTTGTCGGACCGTTCTCGCTAGCCAGTGAAGGCAAGACGAAGACCGGATATTCGGTCGGGGGCACGGCCTGGTACAGGAAAAGATTTACCCTGGAAAAAACCGGTATCCATACAACAGCCTGGATCAATTTCGACGGTGTTTATATGGACTGCGATGTGTGGTTGAATGGAGAGCACCTGGGCAATCATCCCTACGGATATACACCATTTAATTTTGACCTCACCGGTAAACTGGCTCCTGCCGGGAAGGAAAACGTGATTGCCGTGAGGGTGAGAAATACCGGGGTGAATAGCAGGTGGTATACCGGTTCAGGGATTTATCGTCACGTAAACCTTTTCAACACAGATCCTGTGCATATAATCCCATGGGGAGTCTACATCACAACCCATACGAATTCACAAGGTGAAACCAATGTTCTGGTTAATACAACGGTTGCGAATTCTACAGGTGAGTCGAAGGAAATAAGGCTGGTTACCCGAATCCTGGATTCGGGCGGCAATACTGTGGGATCTTTCGAATCCAAGGAAAACATTGAGGCCCAAAAAACATTCATATTCAATCATGCGATCCCTTTAACCGGGGCATCGGTATGGTCAATTGAATCTCCCTATTTATATACGGCTGTCGCGGAGGTTAATTTGGGCGAAAAGTTCATCGACAAAGTCAGTGAAAAATTCGGGATCCGGACCCTTCAATTTGATCCGGAGCAGGGATTTTTGATGAACGGAAAGCAGGTACTCCTTAAAGGGGGATGCATGCATCACGATAACGGCTTACTTGGGTCAGCAACCTTCGACCGCGCTGAAGAACGAAGGGTAGAATTGATGAAGGCGTATGGATTCAATGCCATCCGCACAAGCCATAATCCGCCCTCCCGGCAATTCCTCGATGCGTGCGACAGCATTGGCATCCTTGTCATTGATGAAGCATTCGATATGTGGGAACGCCCGAAAAACCCTGATGATTATTCCAGGTTTTTCAGCTCCTCGTGGAAAGAGGATATCGCATCGATGGTCCTTCGCGACAGGAATCATCCTTCGGTGATCATGTGGAGTATAGGCAATGAGATCAATGAAAGAGCCGACAGTTCGGGGATTGTTATCGGAAAAAACCTCATCAGTGAAATTCGCCGGCTTGATCCCGGAAGGCCCATTACCGCCGCGATCTGTGAATTCTGGGATCACCGGGGAAGACCCTGGGAAGCAACAGCCCCTGCTTTTGAGATCCTGGACATAGGAGGATATAATTACCAATGGAGTAAATACGAGGGCGATCATAAGATCTTTCCCGGAAGGATCATGGTTGGAACAGAATCCATTGCCATGGAAGCATTTGAAAACTGGAATATGGTCGAAAAACACCCCTACGTAATCGGGGATTTTATCTGGACTGCTATGGATTACATTGGGGAAGCCGCCATCGGTCACAGCATCCTGGATGACCAGGAAAACAATTTCAGCCTTCCCTGGCCGTGGTATAATGCCAACTGCGGCGACATCGATCTGATCGGTTTCAAAAAACCGCAATTATTTTATCGCGATGTGGTTTGGAACAACAGCAAAATTGAAATCCTTGTCCATACTCCGGTTCCGGATGGCAGGAAGGAAATCGTGAGCTATTGGGGATGGCCGGATGAATGGCCAAGCTGGAACTGGAAAGGACATGAAGGCAAACCGATTGACGTAAGAGTATTCACCCGGTGCAGCAAGGTCAGGCTCGAATTAAATGGCAAAATCGTTGGGGAACAGGCAGTATCCGAAAATACCAAATTGACGGCTTTGTTTAAGGTTGATTATGAACCCGGAATATTAAAAGCGATTGGATTGGAAAATGATAAGGAAGTCTGCTCGAAGATCCTTTCAACGGCAGGCGACCCGGTCCAGATCAGGTTGATCCCCGACAGGCTGGAGATCAACGCCGACAGGAACGACCTGGCATATGTAAAGGTAGAAATTACGGATGAGGAGGGAAATATTGTTCCGGAGGCGCAATTCCTTGTCCATTTAAATCTTCAGGGAGAAGGTAAACTTGCGGGGGCGGGGAATGCATGCCCCAACGAAATGGCAAGTTTTCAAAAACCGGAATTTAAAACCTGGCGTGGCGTAGCCATGGTGATCATACGGTCCAATGGAAAAGCCGGGACGATTAATATGTCAGCATCGGCAGATGGGTTAAAGGAAAGCGATCTTAACATAGTTGCAAAATAAAAAAGGCTGTCGCATATTATAACGCCGACAGCCTTTTTCACTCCTGAAACGCTTATGCCGGGTTATTGTCCCCTGGCAACTTCTATGATCCTCGATACTCCGTCGACGGTAATGGTTACCAGCCGGTCGCAACTACCATCGCCGTAATCAACAGTGATCAATTTTTCATTTGCCTCAATTTCCTTAATTCCCTGAACTGGGATGAACGCCCGTGTTGCCCAGCATGACCTTTTCAGGATCAGGGGCGATGTTATATTCATCGTATATTGTGTGCCCTGCCGATTCGATCCTGAAGCCGAACCTTCGATGGTGATCTGGTCGTTGAACGGATTCGGGGCCCGAAGCCAGGTCTCAATAAAATCGGATTCCCGTGTAGCAAATGTCGCATCAGGCCAGGTCAGCTTCCCTCCTACCAGCTCGACCTGGAAAGTTGGATTAGTTTCAAGCGATTCGGAAATGTTGGTGAAAATCCTGGTACCTTCCACCTTAATGTCATTGATATAAAAATTGTCGAAGGTAATGGTAATTTCGGCGCCGGGGAGGAAAAAGAATGTGGTATAGGTAATGATTATTTTTCCCTTCCTGATTCGACCGTGCAAGCCCTCACATCCATCACCAAAATCGATCGTAATGGTTTTAGTTTCGAAGTTTATGGATTTCGTTGCGCACCAGATCAACGAATCTCCCTCTTCAGCCGTCCTTCCGCCAACACTGTAGTATGTTAGCGAGGACTGGGCGATGCCGTCGACTTCACTGAATGCATCATCAGCCTGACTTTCCACCTCTGCAAATGAGGTATCTATCTCCTCTTCCTCTACCTTATCACAGGATGAAATAAAAAAAGCCAGGCCCAAAATCATCGATAAATAAATTCTTGCGTCTTTCATATACTTGGATTTAAAGAGTCAAAACATATCATTGGATGCAAATAATCAACAAAGGTTTAATCAGCAATCAAAACGAACTAATTTCCCTCTTATTGCCTGGAATTTTTTATAAACGGGGAATC
>DATDPY010000304.1:0-4145 GCA_035292565.1 Cyclobacteriaceae bacterium
GAGAGAATCCATGGAACTGAAACCTATGTAATGGGGACGCATACTTCGCAGGGGAATTTCGAAGTTGCCAAGCGGGAAAATTCCGTGATCCTGCTCGAAAATAACTACGAGGAAAGATATGAGGGATTTGATCCCAGCTCACCTGAATCGCTGATATTGTTTTCGTTATACCAGAAAGCCTATTTTGAAAACAGCCTCAACCTGGCAAGCAAAGTAGAAGAACAGTTTACGAAAAGAGTAGGCCGCACAAGCCATGGGGTGAAGCAGGCGGGATTCTGGGTTCTATGGCGGACGGCCATGCCCAGTGTACTGATCGAGGTTGGCTTCCTGTCCAATCCAAAAGAGGAACGCTATCTCAACGACGATCTTGCGCAGGTTTATCTCGCCTCAGCCATCTTCAGGGCATTCAGGGATTATAAGGCCGAATTAGAATCTGATCAATAAAACGAATGGCATTCCGGATATCGAAAGAATTCAAAATAGGACTTTTCGGAGTAATTGCCCTGGTAATTCTTTACCAGGGATTTTATTACCTGAAGGGAAAAGATTTTTTCAAAGATACCCGGACCTATTATGCCATATACGAAAACATCGACGGCCTCACCGTTTCCAATTCGGTTTTTATCAAAGGCTTTGCCGTGGGACGGGTTAGTGATATCATATTCCAGCAGGATAAAGGCAGGATGGTAGTTGAATTGACCATTAACGGTGAGGTGATCCTGTCAGATTCGACCATTGCATTTTTAAAAAGTGAAAGCTTTCTGGGCGGCAAAGCAATTTACCTGGATGTTCCTGAAAAAATTACCCGTCCGGTCTCTGACGGAGATACGCTGCTCTCTTCATTCTCGCTGGGCCTTATCGAATCCATGACAAAACAGACCGCGCCTGTCGCCGCCACGGTCGAAGAAATGCTGGGCAAATTAAGCTCTATTATTGACAGTCTCCAGCTCACGGAAGTGGTGATCCGGGAAACATTTTCATCGTACAACAGCATGGCAAAAAAGATCGGGGGCGTGATCGATGAGAACGGCGACAGCCTGAACATTGCCATAAATAATATTAAAAATATAACAGGAAAACTCAGGGAGGCATCCGGTCAGCTTGATCCCCTGCTCGCCGGGGCAAATGCGGTCGTGGATTCCCTGCAGGCGGCTAACATTGCCCAAACCCTTGCCGGCATCTCCCGTGCCGTGAACTCCCTGAACCATGTACTTCAAAAACTGGATAGCGGGGAAGGCACAATGGGAATGCTGTTCAAGGATGATTCGCTTTACCTGAACCTCAATCGTTCTGCCGCCGATCTCGATAAATTGCTGATCGACCTTCGCGAGCACCCGGGCAGATACGTGCATGTCTCCGTTTTCGGGAAAAAAGATAAATAGGCCTGCCTGAGCCGGCGGCTTGTTTTTTATTCAGGTAATATATTATTTTAGCCTGAGATGGAAAAGATCCACACCTCGATGAACGAAAAGGAAATTAAAGCGCTTGTTTCATTGCTCGACGATGATGATATGTCGATCGTGACCCACGTGGAGGAAAAGATCATTTCCCTTGGCAACCTGGTCATTCCTTACCTCGAATCCGAATGGGAAAACAACTTCAACCCGGTGATCCAGAAAAAGATCGAGGAATTGATCCATACCCTGCAGTTCGATAACCTGAAAATCAGGCTGAAAGAATGGAAACAAGGCGGCTTTACCGACATCATCGAAGGCATGTGGCTGGTGGCAACATACCAGTACCCCGACCTGGAAATATCCAGACTCAGAACGGAGATCGAACAGATCTCCCGGGATGCCGGGAAGGAAATGAATTTGGATTTACCCCCGCATGACCAGGTGAAATACCTAAACAATGTCATATTCGGAAAATACCGGTTCAGCGCCAATACCAAGAATTTTCACTCACCTTCAAATTCCCTGATCAATATTGTGCTGGAATCAAAAAAAGGGAACCCGATCTCGTTATGTACCCTGTATATGTCGGTCGCCCAAAACCTGGGTATGCCGGTGTTCGGCGTTAACCTCCCGAACCTCTTCATCCTTACGTACAAAACCGCCGAAACACAGTTCTATATAAATGCCTTTAACAGGGGGATTATATTTTCACGTGCCGATCTCGAGAATTATGTTTCTCACCTGAATATCAATCCAATTGATATATTTTTTGAGCCCTGCAATAACCTCGACATCATCAAAAGGGTTTTGAGGAACCTGATCGTATCGTATGAAAAGATCGGGGACTATAACAGGGTGGAAGAGATCAAGGTCCTTCTGAATTCGGTCTCCGCCGGCGATGATGATTTCGGGCCGATGATCTAAGAGCGATAACCACAAAAATACTAACCCATTCCAGGTCTGATGCCTGGCTAGAGACTGTAACAAATCAACGCATCCTCAATCTGTTCATAATTGAGCTTAACCGGAACATTGTCGCCATCATACCGGATGCAGGCTTCAATCTGCCCCTTCGCTTCGGCTATGTAAGGATTAATCAGCAGGTTTTCCCTGAATGATATTTTTTTCCGGCCATACATTTTGAACATCACTTCCTTCGCAGCCCAGGCGAGGCAAAGATCGACAGGTTTTTTCTGGACATAATCACTTTCTTTTTCACTCAGGAATTTGGGGGCTATGTGAAAGAGGGAAGGCTTGGGCTTTTCAATGTCAATTCCGCATGCATTTTTCCGGTTGATGATAACACCTGCCAGGGGGAAGGAATGCGCGATTGAAATATGATAGCCGTTACTTATGAGAAATGGCTTGCAATGTTCGTCTTTATGGATCCCGTTGTACGGAAGCCCAAAGTATTCGATGAGTTCTCTGAGAAGGACCCTGGCCGCCAGCCATTCCTTTTTCCTTCGTAAAAAATGGATCTTCCCCAGCTCGGTTTTTTCTTCCTCCGAAAGAAAACATGACTGGTACAGGATGTCCGTATTTTCATCGATTTTCCAGAGCCCCAGGCTACAATCTTCATTTATATTCTCTATTTTTACAATGGGCATAATCTCTGAATTCCATTAAATTTCAAATGTTTTTCCGGTGCCAGGCAAAACACACAAGGAGCAAAAGTATGCCGAAAATAGATGTAAATAAAATTAAAACGTATACCGGTCACCGCGATGCCGTTTACGCCCTTTCGCCTGCAACGGAATATGGACGCTTTTTATCTGCTGCAGGCGACGGGCTGGTTGTATCCTGGAGTCTCGACGGGAATTCCGACGGAGAGCTGGTATCGAAGGTCCCTGATTCGGTCTACGCAATACATTTGCTTCCCGGCGGAAACCGCCTGATCGTCGGTCATAATTTCAATGGCCTGCATATCATTGATTTATCCGCTAAGAATGAACTGGCTTCCCTGAAGTTAACCGCTTCATACATCTTTGATATTCAGTCATTCGCCGGAAACATCCTGGCGGCATGCGGCGACGGGATGATTTATGAGATCGGACTTGATCCGCTGAGAATCAATCACCAGGCGAAAGTATCCCCGAAATCAGTGCGAACGATCGCTATAAATGAACAGCGGGGACATTATGCTGCAGGTTTCAGCGATAATTATATACGGGTATTCAATCTTTTCAGCCACGACCTGATCCTGGAGTTTGAAGCCCACAAAAATTCCGTATTTACACTTACTTATTCGCCTTCCGGGGAATACCTGTTAAGCGGGAGCAGGGATGCCTACCTGAAGATCTGGGATGTGGAAAATGGTTATTCGGGAAAATCCGCTATCCCTGCCCATATGTACGCTATCAATCATATCAGTTTCAGCCCCGATGGATTATATTTCGCCACCTGCAGCCTGGATAAATCGGTAAAGATCTGGTCGGCCGATGAATTCAGGCTTTTGAAGGTGATCGACAGACCAAGGCATGGCGGACATTCCACCTCGGTCAATAAATTGTACTGGTCGGGATACAATAACTGGCTGATTTCATGCAGCGACGATAAGACAATTTCAGTTTGGAATATTAACTTTAATGCATAATGAAAATAACCCCTATCGAGATCAGGCAAAAAGAATTTCAGAAATCATTCCGCGGAATCGACAAGGATGAAGTGGCCGCTTTTCTCCAGTCATTATCGCAGGAATGGGAGCGGGTACTGGATGAGACCAAGGAACTCAGGATGAGGCTCGAATCC
>DATDPY010000305.1:0-9078 GCA_035292565.1 Cyclobacteriaceae bacterium
TCGCACTTCAGGATCTCTTCCGCCCGGGGATGTATATTCTCGAGAAGCAATACATGGATCCTGTTCTTGGGATATGAAAGGGATTTCAGGATATTATGCTCGAATAAAACTTCATCGAGGGAAGGAGCGATATGGTCTGCCTTATCGAGCACGTTTTCTCTTTCGATATTTTCCGTGAATACATAAAAACGGTTGGCGAGGCCTGCCGCCTTGATCTGGTAATCAGCATAACCGTCGCCGATCACATGAATGTCGCCCTGAAGATTCAATTCCCTCAACAGGCCAACTTTTCCGTTATCTTTTGTAAGTATATTGGAGGCATCGAAACCCGAAATATTTCCCTTTTCGTCAAAAAGAAATGTATTGGCGAAAACATTTTCAAGCTTGATGCCGAACTCGCTTACTATCGGCACAATAATTTCCTTGAAGCCTGTGGAGATGATATAAACCTGCCCTGCATAATCCCTGAAGAACTGCCTGTTCCTTATAAATGACGGGGAAATGCTTTCCTTCAGCCGGGCAATCACCAGCGGGAAATGACTTTTATTGGCTTTCAGCAGGCGGATTCTTTTCTCAAGCGATTCGGAAAACGGGATCTTTCCGTTGCTAGCTTCCGTGGTAATGTCCCTGATCCTGCTTATGTTCTCCTCAAGTACCGTGTCCCCTGCCATGGACGTCTGTGCCAGGATATCAAGTGTTTCCGCTTTGATAAAAGTACTGTCAAAATCAATGATAAAAATTTTGTTCTGTATCATTACCGCCCGGACAAATAAAGCCGTAAATATAAACATTGATACAGGCTCTTATTCATCTTTCCCGCATTTTAGCTAATTTGGATATGTAATTAAATCTTTACCTATGACGAAGCGATACCTGATCCTTACCATTACCGTACTCAATGCCCTTTTACTGGAACAATGCAATATCAATACGCTCACTGCCATGCTTGGGGATAAACCCCTGACCGAATCCGAGGTGATCCAGGGATTAAAAAAGGCATTGGATATCGGTACAGAAAAAACTGCAGGCTTGCTGTCACAGCCTGGAGGTTACCTGAATGATGCCGCCATAAAGATCCTTCTCCCCGATGAGGCCACAAAGGCTATCGATGCCCTGAAAAAAGCTCCGGGCGGACAGGAGATCTATGTGAGAACGATTGAGCCGGTGGTAAACGATCTGATCAAATCGCTGAATAGCTCGGCTGAGGATGCCGTGAAACAGGCCGTGCCCGTATTCAAGGAAACCATTACCGGGATGAGCGTTGCCGATGCTTTCGCAATCCTGAAAGGCCAATATCAAAATGCCGGCAATGTTTCGGCAACCCGGTATTTCCAGGACAACACCACAGAAAAACTGGTTTTACTTTATAAGCCCAAAATCAATGAATCATTGAGCAAGCCACTGGTTTCAAAACAGTCGGCCAATTCAATCTGGAACAGTTTCGTAAAATCTTATAATGGAGTGGTCGCCAGCCCCGCCAACCTTGTATTAAAACTGAACAAAGTCCAGGAACCAGACCTTTCGGCCTACGTAACCCGGAAGGCACTCGATGGCATGTTCAATAAAATCGCGGTTGAAGAGCAGAACATCCGGCAAAATCCCTTAAAATATACCGACAGTATTATACAGCGGGTTTTTGGGAGCCAGAATTGATCTGCGGGTCATCGATCTTCCTGACTTTTTGCATGGATGTGGCCGCATCAACCATATAGTGCCAGGAGATTATTTTCCCCGTATCGAGGGATTCGTAGCTAAGTCCCTTATCGGTCATGATTACCCTCGACCGGCCCATATCGTAGCGAAGCGATTCCACGATATCCCCCTCTTTTAAGGGTTTATTTTCCAGGTCGGTCATAAGCGGCTGTTCATTCACCGGATTTTTCTTATTGAATTTTAAAAAATCAAACATCGCGAAAGTTTTCTGAAATGATCAATATTTCTGTCCTGTGCAATTTAGCAATTATTGCAGGGAAAGGAGGCTGTTTGATAAATTTCTAAGGGGATAAAAAAATTTTCCTCCGGTTAAACCTTTATTGTGAATAATCCGTTATTATAGTATCAATATAATATCATTTTGATATCATCTTAAATTCTGTCTTATGGAAAAAACCTTAAAACCTGTATCCGGCTATATCTTGCTGCTGGTTACTCTCATTGTTTTAATCCTGGGGATTTACGGGATTATTTTAACCCGGAATCCCATAGTAATTACCGTATTTATTTTGCTTATCGCGCTGTTAATTCCGGGGTATCTGATTGTGTACCCGAATAACTCATGCGTGGCGACACTGTTTGGGAAATACGCTGGCACGGTCAAGGAAAACGGCTTCCACTGGGTCAATCCATTTTTTGTCAGGAAGAAAGTATCGCTCCGGGCCCAGAACTTCGACAGCGATAAGATCAAGGTAAACGACAAGCTGGGAAATCCGATCCAGATCAGTGTGATCCTGGTATGGCAGGTCAGCAACACGTATAAATCGGCCTTCGAAGTAAACGATTATGAAGCATTTGTGAGGGTACAGACCGATTCAGCGGTAAGAAAACTTGCGGGGTCATATCCCTACGACAATTTCGATGATGAAGAAGCGGAGATCACGCTCCGTTCAGGCCTTCATGAAGTAAACCATGCCCTGGAAATTGAACTTTCCGAACGGCTGGAAATTGCGGGGATAAAGGTGATTGAGGCAAGAATAGGCTTCCTCGCCTATGCCCCCGAGATTGCCAATTCCATGCTGAGAAGGCAACAGGCCACTGCAATCCTCGCGGCAAGAAGAAAAATCGTCCAGGGAGCCGTTGGTATGGTTGAGATGGCCCTGGAGGAACTCAGCAAGAAGAATGTGGTTGACCTCGATGAAAATAAGAAAGCCACGATGGTCAGCAACCTGATGGTCGTTCTCTGCTCTGATAAGGATGCAAGCCCGGTGATCAATACCGGCACATTATATCAATAAATAATGTCGAAAAAGAAGCCATTTGTGCTCAGGTTAAATCCTGAGACACTGGAAGCCATTGAGAAATGGGCAGCCGATGAATTTCGCAGCATCAACGGACAATTCGAGTGGATCATCGACAAAGCCCTCAGGGAAACAGGAAGAATAATCATTAAAAAACCAGACAAAGAGTAATATGAAAACCACAAAATACACATGCCCCAAATGCGGAAGCAGGGAATACAAGGCCGAAACCATAAGCACAACCGGCGGATTTCTGACAAGGATATTCAACCTTCAGTCGCGGAGGTTCACAGCCCTGGTCTGCAAGCGGTGCACCTATACCGAGTTATACAAAACAGACAGCAAGGCGATAGAAAATGTATTTGATTTTATCTCCGGTTAATTACGGGGAACGGATAACCGAAATTGCAAATAAGGTTATTTTTAGGTTAATTGAACAAAAAATCGCGGAATAGTACTAACTTTAGAAGCTTCAAAAAACCCGAAAATATATGCATCAAAAGGAATTGAGCCTGATGATCCAACTGGCCCTTACCGATAAAGAGCTTGCCGAAAGGGAAGAAAAACTGATATTCAGTATTGGAAAGCTTAACGGAATATCGGAAGACGAGATTAAAAAGATGATCAAGAACCCGGAGCCTATCGGGCCGATTGAAGCCCTGTCGAACGAGGAAAAATTCCAGTACCTCTACCTGGTGATCCAGATGATGAAGGTCGACGGACAAGTATTCAAATCGGAAATCGAATTCTGTAAGGACCTTGCCGAGAAACTGGGGTTCAAGCGGTCGGTGGTGAGGGAACTTTCTTCAAGGATATACAGCGATCCGAGCATTACATCCGACCGGGCGGAACTGATGAAAACGGCTTATAAGTACCTGAAATAATTTCCAGTCCGTAATTTTCATTGCGAGCCGGGCAAGGTGAAAAAAAATGCCCTGGTATCAGGGGCAGGAATTAAATTTTCTCAGTTTTCACGATCTTGGCCAGAATATCGGAATAGGGAATGATCAAATAGTCCTTATCATCCAGTTTCAATTCATTCCCGGAAAATTCCTTATAAATCACCGTATCCCCAACGGTAATTTCGGGGTTTTCGACCGCGGCTATGGCGATTACCCTTGCAAACTTCGGTTTTTCCCTGGCCGTATCCGGAATATAAATGCCACCCGCAGTTTTTTGTTCTGCTTTGTCCCCGGATATATCGAGGACTACATTCTGATTAACAGGCTGTAACTCTTTCATCATGTTCAATTTGTTTTTATTTCCAATAATTGATTGATTTTTTTCTGATCAAACCCGATTACCATGGAACCGTTTATATCGGTCTGGGGAACCCCCTGGTGTCCGCTCTTTCTCACCATCTCTTCCGCTGATCGCTCGTCCCTTGAAACATCGATATCCGTGAATCTGATTCCATTTTTGCGAAGATAATTTTTCAGGGTAGTGCACCAGGGGCAGGAAGGAGTTGAATACACGGTGACCCTTTTTACCGGCTTCGCTACCGTGCCTGAATCCGTTTCAAATCCTGTGTGCTCAAACAGGGCCTCGTAGAATTCCCTGTGATGGCAGCCCTTGATTATATTGCCGGCAAGTTTTTCCTCGAACCCGATCAGTGTCGGGACCGAGTCAATATTATATTTTGAGTGGATATCCCTAACAACATTTACATCCGCTGCCAGGATCTTAATACCTTTTGTCGGTTTGGCCGCCGACTCAATATTTTTCCGGGCGCATTCGCATTCCTCCGATCCTTTCCGATAAAGCAGAAGATAGATCATATCCCTGCCCTTAAACTCATTCTCCAAATCGAGGTACGATTTAATGTCAAATACTGTCATATTGACCAAATTAAGCAATTATCTATAAACATATGAACGTTTGTTCATAAATCGTGCCATAAGTATTTTTTCAAAATTTTGTCAGTTTTATAGCATGGAAATACGGGATTTTAGCGAATTGCAGGACAGGTTGTCCGAAAAATCGATGAGATGGTAGCATTGACTGTTCGTCACTGGAATGCAAGTCCTGACGCTGGCGCGGAGTCCTTCGCCATGCGTCTGCGCCGAAGTCGGCTACGAAGCAGGAGCGAGGCTACGACCGCAGGTGAAAGCTTTAGCGTAGGCGCCCAGGCTGAAGGCCGCACATTTCTCTTCGACACAGGAATATGCAATAATTGTATTTCCCTGACGAAGGTTTTAAACGGTATGATCTATGCCTGGAGGGCATACATTACTGTTGTTCATTATTAATCGCCATGTCCCAATCCCAGAGGGGTTGCATTCTTTCCATATAATTAATTCACAATGCGACCCCTCCGGGATCGGGACATCACGTCTTTAAACGGGCTACTGGAATGAAAGCCCTCCAGGCTTTGGGCCGTACATTTCTCTTCGACGTAGGAATATTCAATGATTCTATTTTCTCCTGCCGATGGTTTTAAACGGTATGATCTATGCCTGTAGGGCTTTGGGCCACACATTTTTCTTCGACACGGGAATATACAATGATTCTATTTTCCTGCCGATGGTTTTGAACGGAATGATCTATGCCTGTAGGGCTTTGGGCCGTACATTTCTCTTCGACGTAGGAATATTCAATGATTCTATTTTCTCCTGCCGATGGTTTTAAACGGTATGATCTATGCCTGTAGGGCATACATTATTGTTGCTCATTAATAATCGTGATGTCCCAATCCCGGAGGGGTTGCATTCTTTACATGTAATTAATTCACAATGCGACCCCTCCGGGATCGGGACATCACGTCTTTAAACGGGCTATTGGAAAGAAAGCCCTCCAGGCTTTGGGCCATACATTTCTCATCGAAATGGGAAACTATATGACATTAGTCGCCGAGGCACAGGTATTGATTAATAATATTTTCGTAAAGCTCCTGCTTCCCGCTGATCAGCCGGGGATTCCCATTCCGGAGGGCAATTTTTTGCAGATCTTCAAGTTTGAGCTTGCCCTCCTCGAACATTTTACCTTTCCCGCTGTCGAACGACGCATACCGCTCCTTTCTCATTTTATTATAGGGGGACTTTGACAATACTCTGTCGGCGATGACCAGGGCTTTTGCGAAGGTGTCCATCCCGCCGATATGTGCCAGGAAAAGGTCCTCAGGGTCGGTCGAATTCCTTCTAACTTTGGCGTCAAAATTGATTCCTCCGCCCTGGAAACCGCCAGCTTCGAGAATGATGAGAAATGCCTCTGCAAGTTCATAAATATTATTCGGGAACTGGTCGGTATCCCACCCGTTCTGGTAATCCCCGCGGTTGGCGTCGATGCTTCCCAGCATATTTTCGTCGGCGGCCAGCTGCAATTCATGCTGGAAAGTATGCCCGGCCAGCGTGGCATGGTTCACTTCGATATTCAGCTTGAAGTCCTTGTCGAGCCCAAACTTCTTCAGGAAGGCAATAACCGTTGCAGCATCGTAATCATATTGGTGCTTGGTAGGCTCCATGGGCTTGGGTTCAATGAAAAAGTTACCCTTGAATCCGTGCTTTCTTGCATAATTCTTTGCCATATGCAGGAACCTGGCCATGTGCTCCTGTTCTCTTTTCATCCGGGTATTCAGAAGGGTCATATAACCTTCGCGTCCTCCCCAGAATACATAGTTCTGGCCGCCCAGTTCAATGGTAATATCCAGCGCATTTTTCACCTGGGCGCCGGCATAGGCAACCACTGAAAAATCGGGGTTAGTAGCTGCCCCGTTCATATACCTCGGGTTGGAGAAAAGGTTGGACGTTCCCCACAGGAGTTTTACGCCGGTTTCCCTTTGCTTCGCTTTTGCGTATACGACCATTTGTTCGAGCCTGCGTCCGCTTTCCAGGAGGGTGTCGCCTTCTTCCACCAGGTCGAAGTCGTGGAAGCAATAAAACGGGGCGCCGATCTTTGTAATGAATTCAAAGGCAGCGTCCATCTTATCCTTTCCACGGGCAATGGGGTCCTTCTTCTTATCCCAGGGATATTCCCGGGTGCCGGGTCCGAAAGGATCGCCGCCGGTACCACAGAATGAATGCCAGTAAGCGACGGCGAAACGGAAATGATCTTTCATCTTTTTCCCGGCGACCTTCCTGTTTTCATCATAATATTTAAATGCCAGCGGATTCCGGGATTCAGGACCTTCATAAAGGATCTTCCCGATCCCTTTAAAAAATTCGGACTTGCTCATATCAGTTTTTTATTAAGTTGTAAAAGCCAATGATCATAGGACTCCCGGTATAACCTGGAAAGAGCGGCGTCGGGTTCAATTCTTGTCGTTGTTTTAAGGCCAAAGAATGCTTCTCTGGTATTCTTAAATATACCAGCCCCAATACCGGCCCCCCTTGCGGCACCCTGCGCTCCGTCGGTATTGTATAGCTCGACAACAGCACCCGTGGTATTGACAAATGCTTCTCTGAAAAGGGAACTCAGGAACATATTGGACTTACCCGCCTTTACTACATCGCTCTTCATATGCATCGATTGCAATATATCGAAACCATATTTTAATGCGAATACGATCCCCTCCTGCGCCGCCCGGTAAAGATCCGCTTTTTTATGGATGTTGAAATTCAATCCATTGATCTCCGCCTGAATATCGCGGTTGCCGAGGACCCGTTCCGCCCCGTTCCCGAAAGGGAGGATAACCAGGCCGTTGGATCCGATACCGGACTTCCCTGCTAGACGGTTCATGGATTCATAGGAATTCCCTGCCGTCTGGTCCTTAATCCACCGGTTCAGTATTCCAGTCCCGTTAATACACAGGAGAACCCCAAACCTGGGATTCTCATCCGTATGATTGACATGCACGAAGGTATTCACCCTCGACCGGGGATCGTAATCCGGTTTATCGGTAATGCCGTAAATGACCCCCGAGGTGCCGGCGGTGGCGGCGACCTCGCCGGGATGAAGGACGTTCAATGAAAACGCATTGTTCGGCTGGTCTCCTGCCCTGTATGCCACCGGCACGCCTTTTTTTAAACCGGTTTGTTTCGCAGCCGCGGCAGAAAGGTATCCCTGGACCGAAAAGACGGGCAACACAGGCGGCACGAGCGACCGGTCAATGCCATAGTGATCGAGGACCATGCCGGCCAGGGACTTGTTGCGGAAATCCCAAAGGATTCCTTCGGATAGTCCCGGCACGGTGGTGCCGATCTCGCCGGTGAGCTTCATGGCCAGGTAATCACCCGGAAGCATCATTTTATGGATCTTCCTGTACAATTCCGGTTCGGAATCCTGCACCCATTTTAACTTTGAAGCCGTGAAATTTCCCGGGGAATTGAGCAGATGCCTTAGACATTTATCTTCCCCGATCGCTTTAAAGGCATTTTCACCCGTATTCACCGCGCGGCTATCGCACCAGATGATCGACGGCCGAAGTACATTCTGATTACGGTCGACCACTACAAGGCCGTGCATCTGGTAGGAAATCCCAATCGCTTCAATACCGTCGATTTTCTTTCCAGCCAAAACCCTTAGTCTGGCGACGGCCTTCTTCAGATTGGCCCACCAGGTTTCCGGTCGTTGTTCCGCCCATCCGGATTTCAGCGAAATGATGGCCATTTCCTTCTCAGGGTATGCTGTCGTGGCAACCGCTACGCCCTTATCGATGCTTACCAGCGAGGCCTTTATGGAGGAGCTGCCCGCATCGATGCCTAGTAAAAATCCGCCCATTTGTGAATCAGGTATATTTAAAAAATTAATGAGATTAAAATTAAGGAAAAATTTAGAAACGTGGGGGTTGTTACTGGTTACGTGTTACTGGTTAAATCCTACTTCTTTAAGAACAGGATCATTGCCAACTGCAGATTGCCGACTACTTGCCTCCGCAAAGCTGGCCCGTCGCTAAAAATGTCCACCCTCCTTCGTTGCACTTCGGCGGGCTGGCCGGACATTTTTTTAACGCTCCGGCCGGTTACTGGATTGTAGAGTTTCATTTAAGACATCGAATATCCAACCGCTTAGTTCTCTTTACACACCTCCGCTGCAGGCTGGCCCGTCGCTAGAGGCTGTCTCAAAAGTCGTTCACTTTTAGTTAGTTTGGAATGGAATCGTTAAATCTGAGGTGATCTTAAAAAAAATCTTCATTATAGAATGGAGGGCAAAAAAGTGCCTCTTTCAGGCAACTATTTTTGAGAGATTA
>DATDPY010000306.1:0-5426 GCA_035292565.1 Cyclobacteriaceae bacterium
CCAAATACCAGGACCAGCAAAAGGAAAATTAAGGTAAAGGCATACACGATGTTGGAAACGGATTCATAAAATTTGTAATCAATCCCCATGATTACAATGAAGGCTACCAGGCACCCGCCAATCCAAATCAACTGCTTGCCCGAGATAGTTGAAACAGCGAACATGCTTTGGTTGATTCCTTCCTCGTACACCGAGGCATATATATTCATCCATCCGATAATCACAAGGATGAAATAGATGAACATTGTAAGCCAGTCGATGTTATTGATTATGTTGGTTTCCCTGTTCATTAATATATGAATTCTCCTTTAAGGACATATTCCTCGAGCCAGGGCCTGGTAATTTCTCCCCTGAGGTATTTCTCTATTACGAGGCTGCCAATGGACGCGGCCGCCCTGCCTCCCCAGCCCGCATTTTCAACATAAACAGCAATCGCGATCCTGGGGTTATCCTTTGGCGCGAAGGCCACGAATCCGGAATGGTCTTCACCGTGAGGATTCTCGGCAGTGCTCGTCTTCCCGCATACGGCGATATCCTCGATAAAGGCACGCCGCCCTGATCCTATTCTGATAACCTGTTCCATGCCATTAATCACATATTTGTAAAAGACCGAATCAATGCCTACATCATGTTTCGTCCGGAACCTCTCTTCGGGCAAGCCGGTATTGCCGATTGACTTGATGATATGCGGATCATAATAATGGCCCCGGTTGGCAATGATTGCGGCAAGGTTCGCCATCTGAAGCGGGGTTACCAGGGTCTCACCCTGACCGATACTCAGGGAATATATATTGGAAAATTTCCAGCGGTTCCTTCCATAATAGCGATCATAATAATCAACACCCGGGATGAAGCCACCCTTTGGGTTCGGCAGATCAATCACGGGTACGTGGCCAAGGTTGAACTTTGATAAATACTGTCTCCATTTTTCAAGACCGATCCTTGAATCAATAAAGGTATTGGGATCCCTGTTCTGATTGATGATCCTCCTGAATACACGGAAGAAAAAATTATTCGAAGAATAGGTAATGCCTTCGGTAATATCATAGTACCCGGGAGGGGCCAGGTCGCCGATCAAGGAGCCGTCGCAGTATACCAATTCCGTGGGAGAAATTACTCTCTCCTGCATGGCCACCAGGGCTTGCACTGTCTTGAACATCGAACCCGGAGGGTACATGGCCATGATCGGGCGATTGAACAAGGGCACCAGGGTATCTGACTGAAGCTTCTGAAAATTGGAAGGGAAGTTACGTCCTGACAGGATATTGGGGTCATACGAAGGGGACGAAACGATTGAAAGGATCTCGCCTGTAGCCGGCTCGATCGCCACAAGACTCCCCACCTTGCCGCCGAGCAGATCTTCTGCATACTCCTGGAGGCCGAGGTCGATGCTCGAGATCAGGTCTTCGCCCGGGGAGGAGAGGGTATCATGCTGGCCGTCGAGGAATGATCCTTTCTCTACTCCTCTCACGTTCACCATTTTATACTTTACTCCGCGATGGCCTCTCAGGCTTTTCTCATACCTTTCCTCGATCCCGCTGATGCCGATATAGTCGCCCATCCTGTAATATTTCGTCGTATCGGAATCGAGCTGCCTTTTGCTGATTTCACCAATATAACCCAAGGCATTGGCCAGTGTTGAATACGGGTATTCCCTGACAGACCTTGCAACGATGTAAAAGCCCCTGAAATCAATCAGCCTGTCCTGTATTGCGGCAAATTCGTCATTAGAAAGCTGCTTCTGGAACA
Source organism: Cyclobacteriaceae bacterium (assembly GCA_035292565.1). Taxonomy (GTDB): domain Bacteria; phylum Bacteroidota; class Bacteroidia; order Cytophagales; family Cyclobacteriaceae; genus DATDPY01. The sequence goes on from DATDPY010000306.1 coordinate 1,750, forward strand.
CGGATGGTTTGATCAGGGAATATTTTCTTGCCTCATTATATTTTTGCATGAAGGTGGCTTTATCAATTTTCATCATGGCGCAGAAATCGGCAGTATCGCTTACCTGCACTTCCTTGGGGACGATCATCAGATCATAAATCGGATCATTGACCACCAAAAGCTGCCTGTTCCTATCGTAAATAAGGCCCCTGTACGGATATTCAATGATCCGTTGTACGATATTATTCTCGGCAGCCAGCTTATAGCTCTTGCTGATGACCTGTATATTGAACAGCTTGACCAGGAACAGGATCCCAATCAATATAACAAATGTCCTTATAAAGAATTTTCTGTTTTCCATTAAATCTTTCTTGATCCACTGTAAAAAAGATTCCTTATTAAAATTAGCGCCGATGTGGTAAAAATGGCACTGAAAAACACCTTTTTAAATATATACCATGTCGGCCATATTTCTCCGGCCTCAACCTGGAATAAAACCAGGTGGTGAAGCAGGGCCAGGGGGAAAATATAATAAATGAACCATATAAGTCCAAGGGAGCGATCAGTGGGGGAAAGAATTTCCTCATAACCGCCGCGGGGAGTGATGAAGGAAACCCAGTATCGCCTGATAAACGCAACGAATACCATCGCTGCGGCATTCATACCCATGCTGTCGTAAAACAAATCTGTGACCAGTCCCCCGGCAAAGGCAACGGCCATAAGTAAAATATGATTTATTTTGAATGGTATGAACAGGATAAAAGCAATGTAAACAAAGCAGAAGGCCGTTCCGAACAATACCATATTGTTGAAAAGAAAGACCTGGGCTGCCAGGAATAACAAAAACATAATGAATATCGCGATGCTGTTCGGTCTCATCATTAATTGGCAGTAGCCTGTTCCAGGGAATCTTTTTCCGCTTTGAGCTTGTTTCTAATGACGTATACATAAGCCAGTCTGAAAAAGTCGTTGGCCAGCTTAATTTTGATATGATAGAATGTTTCATTCTCGCTGATCCAATAGGAATCGATAATCCCGATCGGGATTCCCTTCGGATACATCGAGCTGAATCCCGAAGTGACCACCGAATCGCCCTTGGAAATATTCAAATGTCTGGGCACATAAAGGAGGTCGGAATACAGGGGGTCCTCTCCTGTCCATGAGGTTGTGCATATCACCCCGTTCGACGTGATCAGCGAGGATATCATCATCTCAGAATGAAGGAGCGAATAGACCGTCGAATAATTGGATGATGCTGCCTTCACTTTTCCTACAATTCCCCAGGAGCTGATAACTCCCATGCCGGGTTCGATTCCCTCGTCGGATCCCTTGTCGATCGTGAGAAAATTATTCGCCCGTCTGACGGAATTATTAATTACCCTCGCTGGAATAAAATCGTACTGGGCCGACCAGGTTGAATCGCTGGCGGGAAACCCTGAAGTAATCAGATTGCCCTTTTGAACAGATTCTGTAATGATCCGCCTCAGGAATGCATTTTCCCTGGCAAGGTCGTTATTCTGCCATGTCAGGCTAAGGTATTTGCCGATATTATCCCTTGTCCTGAATATTTTGCCTGAAAGTGCATTGGCCGAATTGAACAGGATCGAGCTTTGGTAGAGGTTCGAAGTAGCAATGATCCATGCACAGATTAATTCAAATAAAAGGAAAGTGAAGAATGCCCGGTAAAGGTAAATAATTCGGAATAGGCTTCTCATCCGGCATCACTAAGTCATCAGGATTGCCTTATATGCGCTAATATTTTTCAGGGCGATACCCGTGCCGAGTACCACAGCTTTCAACGGATCTTCGGTGACATGTATGGGCAATTTGGTCTTTAGTGCAAGCCGTTTGTCAAGACCCCGAAGCAAAGCCCCGCCGCCGATAAGGTGTATGCCGTTATCATATATATCTGCCGAAAGTTCCGGGGGAGATATTTCCAGGGCTTTCAGAACCGCTTCCTCAATTTTCGAGACCGATTTGTCAATGGCAAAAGCTATCTCAGAATATGAAATCTTAATAACCTTGGGAATGCCGGTCATCAGATCGCGTCCCCTGATCTCAAAATCTTCAGGCGCTTCGTCGAGTTCGGTCATGGCTGAACCCACCTCGATCTTGACCCTTTCAGCCGATCGTTCCCCAATCAGAAGGTTATGCTGTCGCCTCATATAGTCGAGTATATCCTTATTGAAGGAATCGCCGGCAACGCGGATTGACTGATCACATACGATCCCTGATAATGCGATCACGGCGATCTCCGTCGTCCCTCCGCCGATATCCACCACCATGGATCCTACCGGCTGGTCGATATCGATCCCAATCCCCAACGCCGCCGCGATGGGTTCCTGGATCATGTATACTTCTTTTGCTCCGGCATGCTCTGCAGAATCCCTCACCGCACGCTTTTCAACCTCGGTTATTCCGGAAGGTATACAAATGACCATCCGGTAAGCTGCAGGAAAAAAGTTTCGTTTCGAGTCGATCATCTTAATCATCCCCCTGATCATCAGTTCCGCGGCATTGAAATCGGCAATCACACCGTCCTTCAGAGGTTTGATGGTTTTAATATTTTCATGGGTCTTTTCATGCATTTGCATGGCCTCCTTTCCTATGGCCAATACCCTGTTCGTATTACGGTCGATGGCAATAATGGAAGGTTCGTCTACGACAATTTTATCTTTATAAATGATGAGTGTGTTGGCGGTTCCGAGGTCAATTGCAATATCGCTCGAAAAGAAATCGAAAAGCCCCATGTATGCTCTATATTATATTTGGTGTTACGATGCTAATATTTCACGCAAATATAAGAATAGTACTATATATATACCGGATTTGATCAATGTTTAAAATGACGGTATCCGGTAAATACCATTGACATTCCGTGAGCATTACAATAATCGATGGAATCCTGATCGCGCACCGATCCTCCCGGCTGAATCACCGACCTGATGCCTGCCTTATCTGCAATTTCCACACAGTCGGGGAAAGGGAAAAAGGCATCGGAAGCCATTACGGCACCTTCCAGCGATAAATTGAAGTTCCTGGCTTTTTCAACGGCTTGTTTCAGGGCATCCACCCGTGAGGTTTGCCCCACCCCGCTGGCGATTAGTTGTCCTTTGCGGGCCAGAACGATCGTATTTGACTTGGTATGCTTGCAAACCTTGCTTGCAAAAAGCAAGGCCTGGACTTCGTCACCCGAAGGTTTTTGAATCGTAACATATTTCAGGTCGGATTCCGAATCGGAATGGAGGTCTTTATCCTGGACAAGGTAACCGTTCAGTTGTGATTTAATGATTGTGTTTCCTGCCACAGGTTTTATTTGCCTGAGCAATATCCTGTTCTTTTTTGACTGAAGGATCTTCAGGGCATCCGGATCGAATTCCGGGGCGATCAATATCTCAAAGAACAGCTTGTTGATCTCCTCCGCCGCCTTAAGATCGATCCTGGCCGTTGAAGCAAGGACCCCGCCGAAAGCCGATACGGTGTCGGCCTCAAAGGCCTTCAGGTATGCTTCCCTAATATCGCCGCCGGTTGCCACACCGCAGGCATTGGTATGCTTAATGATGGCGAAAGCGTTTTCATTTTCGAATTCCTGCAAGAGCGAAAGGGTGGCTTCTATATCTACAAGGTTATTATAGGAAAGCTCCTTGCCATGGAGCTTGGTGAAAAGATCTTCGAGATTTCCGTGGTAATAACCTTTT
>DATDPY010000307.1:0-5223 GCA_035292565.1 Cyclobacteriaceae bacterium
CCACACGCTTCCGGCGGAACAACTTCCGTGAATCCATTTATTATCGATTGGTTATGACCTGTCCTGCAAAAAATGTAAATAATCAGGTAAGTGCAAAAGGTTTAATGAATTCTTTCAGGATCAGTTTATAAATCAGGAGGACCTATGATAAGTCATCAAGGTTGCCCGGTTTGCCGCTAAATTCATTTTCACTATATTGCCTGATTGGATTCATTGAGATTGCCTTACAGGTATTCAAATTCACAGATCTTTTATCATGTTTTTAGGGTATGAATTCAAGAGCCGAGCTTTTCACAGGCACTAATAAGAATGTTATTATTCGGAGCAGCGGAAAACCAGCCAGCGAATCAAGTCCTATTGTAACCCAAAAGATCTCCAGGTTAATCTGTCAGGATATCCGTGAAATTTGGTGATATTATCTCCGCTTTTTCTTATTTTTTAAAGAGCCGGAGATGAGCTTTATAATACCCTCTTTGTCCTTTCTGATTTCTCTGGCAAACTGCCGTGCCTGTGCCGAAATGGGTAGATATTTATCTGACCAGAGAATCAATTCGAGCAAAACGGGCAATAAATCAATGCCTTTTTTCGAAATACGGTATAATATCTTGGCCTTGCTCTGAGGGTGCCTTTCTTTTCGAAGTATCCCGGCATATTCAAGCATGGCCAGACGGTCGGCCAGAATATTGGTGGCAATCTTTTCTTCAGAACCCAGAAAACCGTTATAGGTATTCTTTCCGGAAAGCATTATATCCCTGATAACCAGAAGCGACCATTTATCGCCAATGATATCCAGGGCTGAGCTGACCGGACAATCCGAACGCTTCCTGATTATTTTCATGGAACAAAAATATCATTTAGCTTGCAAAATACAAGTTAATTTACAAATATTGAACTTGCAAAAAACAAGTTAATCATTAAACAGCCGACTACGATGAATACCTTACAGGCCAGAAACGAGATTATTATCGGCGCCCCTGCCGGTAAGATCTGGGACGTCATAACGGATATTCATGTCCTGCATAAAGTGAACCCGGGAGTTATTAAAGCTTCCGGGCGCATGGATATTCCGGGTGAAACCAGGACATGCGAAATAGAAAATAACGGGAAAAAAGGGATCATGACGGAGAAACTTATTGAGCTGATTCCCGGGAAGAGAACAGTCTGGACAATCCAAAGTGATACCCTGGGAATGGCCAGAATGCTCAGTGAGACAAGATTCTGTTTTAATCTTGATAAAATCGATGAAAATAATACAAGGGTGGTCAATGAAACGTACTATCAGCCTGCTAACTTTTTTGTGTCTGTCATGAACCGGCTGATCATCAGAAAAAAGATAACCCTGGCGCAGGAACAAATCCTGAAAAATATTAAATTATTAACCGAAAAGTAATCCTTATGACCTATAATAAAAACCTGGCTGACAGGATTCGAAGGCGATTCTCCGGCCTTTCCAATGTGGAGGAAAAAGAAATGATGGGCGGGCTTACCTTTATGTATAATGGAAAAATGTGTGTGGGCATCATCAAAGATGAGCTGATGTGCCGAATTGACCCGGAAATTCATGATTCCGCCATTAAGAAACCCGCGTGCCGGACCATGGATTTTACCGGAAGGCCGATGATGGGGTATGTTTTAATCGGAGAAGAGGGGATGAAAACAAGTAAAGACTTTGACTATTGGATCAACCTTTCCCTGGAATTTAATCATAAAGCGAAATCAGCCAAAAAGAGAAAAAGCAAAACCACGAAGAAATAATTATAATGACGAAAAAAGCAACAGAAATTTCAGGAAAATGAAAGCTTTATAAATTTTCCCAAATCTATCCCAGAGTACTTGACGGAACAATGGCAAAATTAAATTCAGCCTTCAATACCACCATCGACGATTATATAAGCGGCTTTCCGGAAGAAACCCGGGCCGTCCTTGAGCGAATGCGCTCTACCATAAAAAAAGCTGCGCCAAATACGGAAGAGACCATAAGCTATGGAATCCCGACCTTTAAACTTAATGGAAGCTATGTGGTTTATTTTGCCGGATTTAATAACCACGTCAGCCTGTACCCGGCGCCGAGAGGAAATAAAGTTTTTAAAAAAGAGCTCTCTGCCTATAAAGGAGGCAAAGGCACGGTTCAGTTTCCCCTCAACAAACCCCTGCCAATTGGATTGATTGCCCGGATTGTGAAGCATGGTTTAAAAGAAAACCTGAAAAGGACGGCGGGGAATAAAACGACATAGAACCGGTTAAACGCTTCAGTACCGGTCAGACGGTTCAGTACCGGTCAGACGGTTCAGAACCGTCAGACCAGTTTGATATGAAATACCGGACCAATATATGCTGATCTGTATTTTTATTTGTAACTTATGTTTTTAAAGCAGTGATAATTTTTTCACCGATGAAAAACAAAGTCAAACTGATCCGCATTCTTTACATTATCGGAGTTGTGGCCATGATCATTGGAGCACTCGATCCCCTGGAAGGTTCGATCGTAATTGCCGCCGGCAGCCTGCTTGTTGCGGTAACAACTTACCTGAATTCCGATTCGCACTGGAAAATTTTCGCCGCAGGATTTGTCATGATAGTTATCGGCGTATTTTTCCTTTTTTATTTGTCTTCCCTTGGCGGTTTTGGAGGGAATTCGGGTTTATCCTGGTGGTGGGGAGTCCTCGTTCTTCCATATCCTGTCGGATGGCTGGGGTCGATAATCATCTTAATTATCAGGGCCGTTGGGAAACCGCGTCCGAAAGCAGCTATCTGCGTGTAATGTTTGAATAAACAATACATTATTAACCGGTCATTCTCTGAGGTTCCCAATAAATACATTCACTTTGGGATTGATCGGGTTGCCCGATGACCTCCTGAAAGATACCACCTGCCCGGTATGCCAGAGTGCATCGGCTATCGGTCCGTTCAGTAAATTCCAGAATGGAAATCCCGCCCCACTGTTCGCGTTCCGAGATCCAATATTAAAATTCTTCATTTCCTTGTCCCTGGCAACCCTCAGTATATCGCTGGCCGTTTTCAGGTTCTGTAAGGTACGGTTTCTCATTTCTGTAAATTCGGTTATCGGTATATCGTTTGCGATCGACTCATCTTCTTCAATCACAGTCCTGGCAATAACGTTGGAAAGTTCATAAATATGCCTGATGGTTTCCAGTGAAGTCCGTGCCTTTTCGTTTGGCCTGAAATTCAGATCAGCATCTTTCAATCCTTCCGTAGCCCAGTAATACCGGAAACCCAGGCCGTCGATCACCCTGGCGGCTACCGTCCCCGCTCTATATTTCGCAGGATATGCGGGTATTTCGCGATATGTCAATATTACCTGCGATTCCTGTGCCATTGCGGGAACAATAAATAGAATGCATAATAATAGGGTAAAGAGTATTGATTTCATTGCCTTTGTATTTATCGTTTGAGAATTCCATGATGTTTTCTTCAATTAATTTTTTCGTTCACCAATTAAAGGTACTAAATTCTGCCCTGGGCATTCCTCATGGCACAATATCCAGGCACCAAAAAATGAGATTTATGTTTTTAAATTCATCCCATAAATCGATATCATCTCCTTAAGCAGAATATTCGAGCTTAAGATTTGGAATTTGAGATTCAATGTTGTCCGGTAAAAATGGAAAAGGAAAACAATTGGTTATTCTGAATTATTTAACCGTCTTTTCGGGATATTTTTTGAGCCCAAGCCCTCCTTTCCAAGATTACGACGAATCGACACCCTTTTTCGCGGGGCGAGGAGTCTTTGAGGAATTTGTGGAAATGCCGAAGGCATATTCGTGCACTCACCCGTCAGTCCTGGCAAAGCAAGAAGGAAAGGGCGGGTTCGCCCAATCCCCGAACGGTTTTGCCACTAACCTGCCGGCCCAGGCAGGCGGGTAACACGAATTGACACAAATTGACACCGCTTTCGCGGTGTTTGGTGTCCTTTAAGATTTGGGGGATCAGCATGTATAAAATTCGTGAATTCGTGGCTTAAATATCATTAGTTAGTGGTGTAACCAGATTCCATATTTATTCCGGCCAAATTATCGGATTTCCTGATTCAATTCACGATATTTAACCCGGCAACATTTTTTAATTATTGATAACAACCTTAAATTTTTTACGCAATGGATTCTCTTGCAATTAGGAATAAATGGACTTCTTATGCACTCGCCGCACTCCGGATTATCGTAGGCTGGCATTTTCTATATGAGGGTTTGGTCAAGCTTTTAGACCCCGCGTGGACCGCCAAGCCATTTCTGGAAGGATCACGATGGATATTCGGCGACCTGTTCCGCATGCTGGCCTCCGGTGACGTCATGATGAACATTATCGACCTGGCCAATTCGGTCGGCCTCACCCTGATCGGGATTGCATTGATCCTGGGTGTTTTTACAAAACTGGCCTCATGGTGCGGGATTGCCCTCCTGGCATTATATTATGTAGCCTATCCACCATTCGGGAATTACAGCTACGGGGCGCCTTCCGAAGGAAGTTATCTTTTTGTGAATAAGAATGTAGTGGAACTCTTCGCCCTCCTGCTGCTTGCGCTCACCCGCCCGGGAGAGTTTTTTGGTCTTGATATCCTAAGAGTTAAAAAGTCATCAGATAAGCCGGCAGAAGCTCAGGCGACTGCTGAAATTCCTGTCTCTGCAAATACAAAAAGAAGAGAACTTCTTAAAAGCCTTACCGGCATCCCGGTCCTGGCATTATTTTCTGGTGTCCTGGCAAAAAATATTCCTGAGACAGGCCCTGACGCACTTTCAGGCGCAACCATAAAGGTGGATTATAAACAACTTAAAGATCTCAAAGGGAAGCTGCCCCAGGGTAAACTGGGCAACCTGTCGGTAAGTCGTATGATCATGGGTTGTAACCTGATCGGGGGCTGGGCGCACGCACGCGACCTCCGGTATGCCAATGTACTCTTCCGGGCTTATAATACCGAACGAAAGATCATTGAGACTTTCCACCTGGGGGAACAGGCCGGTATCAATACGGTCTTCATGGTGACACAGTATTATGCTGCTTTCAATAAATACCTTAAGGTATACGGTGGTAAAATGCAGTCGGTGTGCCAGGCCATGCTGCCCGATGCAGATTTCTATTCTGATATCAACAAGGCGATCGATGCAGGCGCAACGGCTTTGTACATCCAGGGAGGCGAAGGCGACCGGTACGTCAGGGATGGAAAAGCCGACAAACTCGGTGAAGCCCTTGAAATGATAAAAAAACAGG
>DATDPY010000308.1:0-2657 GCA_035292565.1 Cyclobacteriaceae bacterium
GATTAAAAATGCCGGTCACATGTATGCGGGGGATGAAGATCAGGTGGCCCGTATTCTCGCAGATTGGATTGATAACTTATCGCCAATGACCGGAGTCTCGGAAACGAATATATCTTATGACACTATTCCCAGGGTGACCGGAATCGGAGGAATATTCTTCAATTCAAAAGATCCGAAGACAGCCAGGGAGTGGTATGGCAAAAACCTCGGCCTCGCAATTGACGATTACGGTTCCGTCTTCGAATTCCGGAACGCCAACCGGCCCGAAGAAATCAACTACCTCCGCTGGAGTCCCTTCGAAGAAGAATCCGATTACCTAAAGCCGTCGGATAAAGATTTCATGATCAATTACCGCGTGCAAAATATCGAACGGTTGGTGAAAAAGCTCAGGAATGACGGCGTGACCATCGTCGACGAGATTCAGGAATATGAATATGGCAAATTCATTCATATCCTCGACAATGATGGAAATAAAGTCGAACTCTGGGAACCGGTTGACAGCGTCCTGACAAAAATGGGAGGACCGACCACTAAATAGCTTATTACGATCATGGGAATACTTAGCGCAGAGATTAAGGAATTTGTCAACAGGTTCAAAGGTTCCGGCAGTGTGCTTTCCAACGGGCCTTTATATGAAGAAATTATCACTCATTACGGAGAGGCGGTTTTTAAATATACGATCAGGCATATTGTGCTGGTAAGGGTCGAAGAAGTGGCCGGATTGTATTCTCCAGTCTACGAAACGGGTGTAACCGAGGATGAAGTGAGAATGAAGTGGATAGATTACTGGAAAAGTCTGAACGAAGAAAAAAAAGATATAAAATAATTAACATCCTCTACTTATGCGGAGCAAAGGGTAACATTTTATAAATATCACATATGGTCAGTTTGTTTAATGAGATATATTTTTGTTTTCAACATTCAGCTTGCTGTTTTTTATACCGTATGTAAAATAAATGATCAGCCCGACGACCAGCCAACCGCTGAATCCAAGCCAGTTCGAAACCCCCAGTTCTGCCATCATGTAAAAACAGCTCAGGAACCCCAGTACGGGAATGAGTGAGAGCTTTTTACGGAAACAAATCCAGGTAGTGATCGCGGTGATTATAATGAAGATCCAGATGGGGACCTTGTGGCGGAAAGCCATCAGGCCGCGCTCGGTTTTATTATCGTCAGTTAAAGGAAGGCTTGCGATAAAGCTTTCATATGCATTCCTGTCCATGTCGCTCAGGAATGATTCCAGATCGGGGTTCCCATTGGAAATGTATTCACGATTTCCTGTTACTTTCGATTTTACCATTTCGATCTCTTCCGGGCTGAGCCGGGCAAGAAAGCTGACCGGTTCATACGTCATGGGCCGGTTGTTAAGAAATCCAATAACGGATCGTCTGTCGTTCATCCATACCAGGGAAATGGTCAGGATCAGGATTCCTGGCAGTATATACCGGGAGTTGAAATAAGGGATTCGGAATTTCCCCTTCCTGTTTTTATCATTTGCATCGAGCCTGAGCACACCGGCACAGACGAGGACAAAAGCAAACAGGGTGCCTATGCTGCAGAGATCGGTGACCATTTTCAGGTTCATGAACAAAGCCGGGACAGCCACAACGAAGCCAGTAACAATGGTGGCGAACGACGGGGTTTTATATTTCGGATGAATCCTTGAAAATGCCGGGGGAAGCAGGCCATCCCTGCTCATGCTCATCCAGATCCTGGGTTGTCCGAGCTGAAATACCAGAAGCACGCTGGCCATGGCGACAACCGCGCTGAGCGCTACGATGCCGGATATCCAGGTCAGCCCGATTTTCTCAAATACGAAGGCAAGCGGATCGCCGACGGCAAGCAGGTCATATTTCACAAGTCCCGTCAGGACAAGGGCAATGGCCACATACAGCACTGTGCAGATGATCAGGGTCAGCATCATTCCCATAGGCAGGTCGCGCTGGGGATTCCGGCACTCTTCGGCCGTGGTGGAGATTGCATCGAATCCGATATAGGCAAAGAAAACTGCCGATACCCCCTTTAATATCCCTCCGATACCTTCAGGGAAAAAGGGTGACCAGTTATCAGTCTTTATATAAAATGCTCCCACGATGATGACCAGGGCCACCACCGATAATTTTATGGCCACAAAAATATTGGAAGCGTTCCTGGTTTCTTTTATTCCCCGGTACACCAGCCATGTAATCAGGATGATGATCAGCAGGGCGGGAAGATCTGCGACAAAATGCAGGCCGAGGAAAGTCGGAGCGCTCAGCCAGGCCAGGTAAGCTTCCTGCAGGCTTTCGCCCAGATTCTCATAAGTTTTGCCGCTGTTCATCAGGGTGGTTGCTTCATGAAATCCCCGTGAGGCCGTCAGGTAGTCCATGGTCATCCAGCCGGGAAGATGGATTCCGTTTGCCGAAAGCAGGCCGGTGAAATAATCGGACCAGGAGATTGCCACGGTGATGTTTCCAATGGCATATTCCATGATCAGGGCCCAGCCGATGACCCAGGCTGCGAGTTCACCGAAGGCCACATAGGAATAGGTATAGGCAGAGCCGGATACCGGGACCCTGGTTGCGAATTCCGCGTAGGCAAAGGCGGCAAAACCGCAGGCGACGGCTGTGAAAAGGAAAAGGAAGATGATGCCGGGACCCCCATCGGCGCTGGCCTTC
>DATDPY010000309.1:0-9245 GCA_035292565.1 Cyclobacteriaceae bacterium
GGACCAGCCGTGATAGAGGATCAACTTGTTTCCGTTGGCGTTGAAACGACTGTAATCGGCGCCATCGGCATCGAGGAATGAAGAAGTAAATTTTGTTTCTTCAAAAAACGAGGAAAAATCGTATGAGTGAAAATCCCATTCCGGATCATTAAATACAAGGTATTTGAACATTTCCGTTCCAAAACCATATTGCAGGCTGGGGAAATTCAAATTCATTGTTCCTTCATTGGGCCCCACAATCCAGGCCGGCCAGCCGATGGGATCGTTTTCGCCCCCGAACGGAAATCCTGGATAGATTTTCCTGTTGCCATCGGAAGGCCCTTCATAAATCGTCCGGATCGCATCTACCTGGGCCGGAGTAAAACAGTCATCGCGGATTTTATTCTCTTTACAAATAGGGAGGGAAGAAAGCTGGAATCCGCAATCTCTTGGATCATTCATGATACCATCTTTAATTCCGTCGATTCCATCACATTTTTCCAGGATGGCATTTTCCAGCATAGCCAGGTTGTTTTTTGTAATCACCGGCACAGTCTGGTTGCCGGGATCGGGGTAGATCTTCTGCATGTTCTGGATAAATTCAGCTCCGATCGCCGGCCAGGTGAAAGCCGGGGCCCCGCAGACTATCCCGTCGAAATCGTCAGGAAACCTCTGGGCTTCCATCAACGCCTGTCCACCGCCTCTCGAACAACCCAAGAAATACGAATACAATGCCTCACGCCCGTAATAGTTAAGAGCGATAACCTTGGACACTTCTGCGGTCCTGTGGACTGCCAGGAAGCCAAAGTTCACCTGTCTTTCGATATTATTGAGCGCCCAGTCTGCCTTGATTCCGTTGCCCTTATGGCCTGTGTCTGTTCCGGAGGTCGCATATCCTTCATGTACCGTATACGATGCCATATTTTGAACACTTCCGACGAATCCGCCGCCGCCTCCCATGATATACCGGCGGTTCCATCGTTCGGGCAATAGAAGCTCGAAGTTAATTTCCGTCCCGATTGTCCCGAGTACCCGGCAATGAGCGGCGCTCTTTTCGCCCGCCGGAATGTTGATGACCTCATTTATTTTCACATCCGGAAGCCTGAGATATTTCAGGGAATCACAACTCATGCAGGGCGGGTGGTAAGTATCGCTGGATTGTGCCATGCCGTTGATATACCCCGCAAAGAAAATGAGCGTGAGAATAATTGTTGAATGGATCAGGTTTTTCATAATGAGTGTTTTGATTTTTTCAGATCCGGAACTTCGTCGTAACTAAAGTTAAATAATCAGCTTCTCGTTTATAAATAAACCGGAATATAATTGTCATGGATAAACAGAATGCATAAATTTTGTGGAAATTTTAAGTAATTTTTTTAAATCCTTAGCCATGAAACGACGGAAATTTCTCGAAAAGACCGGTATCGCTGCGGGAGCAGCCGTACTGGGTGATCTGGCATTAAAAAACTCTGCTGCTGCCAGTCCCGGCAATAATTCGGGTTTGGGAAAACGGGCAGGGAAGATAAAAGTGGGCCTGTATGGAATAACCTATCTTGGAGTCTGGTATGATGGACCCGCATTATCGTTTGAAGAATTTGTACAGAAGTCAAAGGAATTCGGGTACGAGGGAGTAGAGTTGGACAACAAGCGTCCACAGGGCAACCCCATGGATATAAGCCAGAAACGAAGGGATGAAATGAGGAACGTCCTTGAAAGATCAGGAATGGAGATACCGGTGATAGCGGCGAACAACGACTTTACCAGCCCCATACCTGAGCACCGGGAGAGTCAGCTTTTAATGGTGAAAGAAACTGCAAGACTTGCCAGGGATCTTGGTGCGAAAATTGTCAGATTATTCGCCGCCTGGACAGGTATTCCCCTCCGAAACGGAATCGGAACTTACGATCTCGTCAGGAGCTCATTCTATACATTTGAAAGGCAATATCCCTATGCCACCTGGGATGACCGATGGGAATATTGTAAATCCTGTCTTAAGGAAGCGGCCGAATTTGGTGAAGAGTTTGGGGTTACCATGGTGTTGCAGAACCATTACCCGTTGCTGCGCGACTGGCGGGATTGCTACCGGATGGTTAAGGAAATCAATTCCCCCTGGCTGAAGATATGCCTGGATGCAGGCATGATGATGCACAAAGATCCCGAATGGGTCGAAAATGCCGTGAAAACGGTGGGTTCCCTGCAATCTCATTCACATTACGGGGGTGAATTCTTCAGGGATTCGGCCGGCGTCGTTCAATCGAAATATACTGCCGATAAATACAGGCATGAGATCATCGAGTGGGCGGACTATGACCGGTATATTCAATTAATGGGAGAAATCGGATTTACAGGATATTTCATGTACGAACTTTGCCATCATTGCAAAACGCCTGATGGCAAAACGGCAAAAATTGATTTCGTCCATGATCAAGCCAGGCTTGCCAGGGAATTCATGACCGATATCCTGGCCCGTCAGAATATGTAATATTCAAAAACGGTTTAATCATTCTACATGGACAGACGAATCAATCGGAGGGAATTCCTGGCAAAAAGCGGGATGGGAATTATAAGCATAGGTTTAATGCCTTCCTATATCAGGAAAACTGCACCAAGCGACCGTGTGCGGATTGCCCATATTGGAGTCGGAGGGATGGGAAATAATCATATCCGCTGGTTTGCCGGCCTTCCGGATGCGGAGATTGTGGCTCTTTGCGACCTGGATAAGACACATTTAAGCGAAAGCCTGAAATCGTTGTCGGAGCTCCGGCCGGAAGCAAAAGTAACAGGTTATAGTGACTTCCGGAAAATCCTCGACCGGAAGGATATCGATGCCATTACCTGCGCCACTCCCGATCACTGGCATGCCCTGGTAGCCATCCTCGCTTTTGAATCCGGCAAGGATGTTTATGGGGAAAAGCCGTTGTCGTACGATGTGAGGGAAGGTCAGCGAATGCTCGAAAGCATGGAAAAGAATAAGCGGATATTTCAGCTTGGTACGCAGATACATGCGGGGGAAAATTATCACAGGGTAGTTGAGATCATCCAGGCGGGAGGCATTGGCAATGTACATACCGTAAGGTTATGGAAAACCGGTTTCTCGCCCGGACTTGGATTTCCAAAAGTTACCAGGCCGCCCAGGGAATTGAATTGGGATATGTGGCAGGGTGTTGCCCCTGTAACAAGCTATTTCCCTGAACGATGTCACAGGACTTACCGGTATTTTCTGGATTATTCCGGGGGCGTCTTTGCCGATTTCTGGTGCCATATTGCGGACGTTGCCTTCTGGGCCGTACAGCCTGAAGGATTAAAAAGCGTAATCGCACGCGGAGACAGGACGGATGGGATAGCCGATGCGCCGAAATGGGTGGATGCCGATTTCGAATTCGACGGTCTCAAACTTTTCTGGACCACCACTCCGCCTGAAGTTCCGGGCGCCGGTGAAAGAAATATCGGCGCCTACTTTGAAGGGACCAAAGGAACTTTGATCTGCGATTATGAAACCCTGGAAATCATGATCAACGGCGAACGGATGAATGATATTCCCGAAATTCCTAAGACGCTCTCCCGGTCTCCGGGACATCAGCAGAATTTCCTTGATTCAGTAAAATCTAGAGTCCTGCCAGAATCCAACCTGCCTTATGTGAGGAAGATGACCCTTCCCATGCACCTGGCGGTTATCTCCTGGAGGCTGAAACGGAAATTAAACTGGGATGATAAAAATGCGCGGTTCATAGGCGACGAGGAGGCAAATTCTTTGCTTTCGAGACATTATCGCAAAAAATGGGATTTGTTATAAAACATTTACAATTCGATATATTCTATCCATTGGCAGAAATTTTAAAAATAGAACAATGTTTCTCAAACATGGTCCGTAGCTTAATGAAGGAATAGCGACAGTTAAGGATGAAACGATTCTTATTTATACTGACGGTTTTTATTATCCCGGGTGTTCCTGCCAGATCGCAATCTGACTTACCGGAAGAAATACGACAATATTATCAGGAAAAGAATCTTGTATGTACGTATAGTCTGAGATCTGAAAGGGAATGGATAAATATTTTGTTAATGAAGGAAGAGCTTAAGGAAATTAAAGATGAAAGACTAAGACGGATCGCAGATATCATGGTCGCTTTTTCAGACAAATACCGTACCATATTCAGTAGTAATAAAAACCTTGGCGTACCATATGAATTATTATCCTCAGATATTTATATGATACATGAGTGGATTCAAAACAGAAATCGTATTACGGTTTCGGTGAATTCCTTTGTGATAGACCAGGAAGTAAATAAAAGATTTATAGCTTCCTATAAAAATAATCAGCCGCCAGTTAAAATTGATGTAATGAAACTCGACTTTTTAGGATACGGTGGCAGGATAATCCATGAATGGTATTATAGGGATAATGAGTGGAAGAAAAACTCGCCGAATTTAATTCTTGTGAAATAGTTGACTGGTTAACTGGTTGACTTGTTCACTTGTCTGCTTTTCTACTGCCTTGCTGATCACCTGACTTGCCGAATTACCGCCTGATTAAACTTTTTTAATTCAAATTAATCCTCCGGATATCGCGCTCTTAATACATTAACAATATACTTTGAGCTTTCAGCCGAAATTGTCCGGATTCGAGAAGACGAATGTCCGTTTTTGTGCAGTTATAAATTATAGGCATGTAAATCCTTAATAAATCCGGGAATTCTGTAACCTTTTCTCTGGCACGGCATCTGATATAATTAAACCCATAAACCAAATTTTTATGCTTAAAAACTACCTGGTCATTACCATTCGAAATATGGTAAGGAACAAACTTTTTACAATTATCAATATTCTTGGAATTTCTGTTAGTCTGGGTTGCTGTATCCTTTTATTCCTGTTTGCGCAGCGGGAATTGTCTTATGACAGGCACCACGGTGGGAACGTATACAGGTTGACCTCAAATGTCAGCCAAAAGGACGGGCAGGTTTTTAAGCTGGGATCTTCCTCACTTCCGGTTGCACCGGCTATACAAGAGGAGCTCCCGGAGGTAAAACTCGCAGTAAGGGCTGCCGGAAGCGCAATTCTGGGAGGCAAAAACCTTATATCGCATGAAGGCGAATCCTGGTACATCGATGAAGGATATATTGTGGATTCAGCATTTTTTAATGTACTGAATTTTGATATTGATCAGGGAAACCAAGTTTCTCCATTGCCACACACCAGCGCGGTAGTACTGGAATCAGATTGGGCAAAAAAGATATTCGGGATGGATGATCCGATCGGGAAAACAGTAAAGCTTAGTCTTGATTTCGGCGAAGGTGAATTCGAAGTCACCGCAGTTTATGATAAGGATTCGCACCTGTGCCATATAAATCCTTCCTATTTTGTATCGATGGCCAACCCGATGTGGACAGGTTTCTTCAACAATGACAACTCGAATTGGATTGGCAACAACTTAGTATTTTCATATGCCAGTTTGAATCCCGGTTCTGATGTGGAATTGGTCGATAAAAAATTAAATGATCTCATTCAATCTCACGGCGGGGAGGAATCCAAGCAATTGGGGCTGAACAAGACGATGCGATTTCAGTCTGTCGAAGACATCCATACTGATGTATCGGGTTATATGATTAATATACCGGGCGTGGTCAACCCGATATTTATCAATGTGCTAGTCATGATCGGAATACTGATCCTGGTTCTCGCCTGCGTGAATTACGTTAATCTTTCCACAGCCCAGGCGGGCAACCGTGCCCTGGAAGTGGGAGTGAGGAAGGTAATGGGCGTTACCCCAAGGGGCCTGTTATTTCAGTTTCTGGGGGAATCTTTCATCCTGGTTTTCATTTCCCTGTTGTTCAGTTTGTTATTTGCCTGGCTGGCCCTGCCATTGTTTAACAAATTAATTGACAAACCTCTTAATATTACTGAGGAATTTTATCCAATCCTCGGGCTTTATATGGCCGGATTCCTGCTGGTCACCGGCCTTTTTGCAGGATTCTACCCGGCATTTTATCTCGCATCCTTTAAGCCTGTGCAGGTCCTGAAAGGACGCAGCCGCGACAGACTGGGTGCAGCATTGTTAAGGAAAGGCTTAGTTGTATTGCAGTTTGTTATTTCCATTTCCCTGATCAGTTCGATCGTCATCATTTCCAGACAGGTAAATTTTATTAAAGACAAGGAGTTAGGTTTCGATAAAAATGCCAAACTGGTCATTCCGCTTAACTCCCAGGAAGCTCAGGATAAGTATGACGTCCTGAAAAATTCGTTCAGTTCCATGGCCATGGTCCGGAAAATTTCAGGTACCAATGCTATCCCTGGCTCTTTTATTATCCAGGACATGCTCGTTTATAAAAAAGGACAAACCATGGCCGATGCGATACACATATACCGGAACCAGTCGGATTTGGGTTATTGCGATGTATTAGGCATGAAACTAATCAGCGGCCGGACATTTACCGATAATGTTTTCGACACGACACAGACTAAAATTGTTGTTTCGGAGGAGGCGGTGAAGCAATTGGGATTTAAGGCGGAAGAGGCTCCCGGAGAAATAATTTATTTTGACTGGGAAGGGAAACAGTACTCATTTGAAATTATCGGAGTAGTGAACGACATCAATCAATTCTCGCTTCATAAGGCGATTGATCCCATCATGTATTTACGAAGCGACAACTTTAAATACCGGAACCTGGTTTTGGATGCAGAAATGGATCAATTCCAGGTCCTCATCACGCAATTACAAAAACTATGGAAGGAAATTGTTCCCAATACTCCGTTTAACTATGTAACCCTGGACGATCACCTCATGGTCCAATATGCCGAAGATTTCAAAACCTTTGATCTCATTAAATATTTCGGGATTATTTCCATTCTGATCAGTTGTATGGGCTTGTATGCCATGTCGATGTACCTTGCTGAACGCCGGTTCCGGGAAATCGGGATCAGGAAGGCTTTTGGGGCGGAAACAAGAAATATCATATTCATGGTTTCTGGCGAGTTGTCAAAACTTATCCTGATCGCCTTTGTATTATCAGTCCCGGTTTCTGTTCTTGCCATGAACAAATGGCTCGATACCTTTGTCTTTAAAATTAGCCAGGGTGTTGATATTTACCTTCTGGCGGGCATCATATCCCTGGGCATCGGTTGGCTTACTATCAGCTACCAGTCTTTCCGCGCTGCAAGGACCAATCCGGTAAAGGTTCTAAGGGAAGAATAACATTTAAAGCACCAAGCATAAAATTCCAAATTCCAAGTTCCAAATTCCAAGCAAACAACGATATCCTGATCAAGACAAAATGAATTATGTAATTGAGTTAGAATCCGGCGCTTGTACTTTCGGCATGTTTATCGGCCGAATAGAGTACTTGATGATTGAAATTTGAAATTTGAGATTTGGAATTCGAGATTTTGGTTTTGAAAATCACCCCCCTAGCGGTCTTTATTTTTCCTGAAATATTCCTTGTTCGCCTTGCCCTTCCTGTCGAATTTATAAGCACTCCGGTATTGAATGTCATTCATCTTTTTTTCATTCTTAGCATTGACATTAATTCCGGGATCGAGCCCTCTCATCTCAAGCTTCGTCAACTGCACAGCTTTCTTGTCCCCCCTTATCTTGGGAAGGATCATATCTTTATCCGTAACTGCCTTGGGGATCTTCAGGTTTTTATTTTGCTGTGATTTATCTGCAGCAATAAAGTCGACATTCCTGGCCGGCTTGAATAATTTACTTTCCTTCTTATTGAGCCTTCCCTTATTCGGGCTTCCGGACCCGGATTTCATATACCGGGCCTTTTTTATTTTCTTGCTTGGGTCACCTCCAATAATACCAAGCTTAACAGATTTTTTCTTCAGGGACTTTCCGGAATAACCTGCGGAAGCCTGCGTGTTCCGTTTCCTGCCCTGGCCGGAGGCAACATGTTTCAAGCCGGGATTTTTACCCGCAAATCCGACTTTTGTGGTTTTTGTCTTCCGCTGTGGCTGTTGAATTTTATAGCCACTGCCCGACTTTTGCGCCATGATCACGGGACTTATGAACATGGCCGCAAACAAAACAAGAATGATCAGTCTCATGCTCTGAAATCAAAGGAAAACCCCCGTAAATATAATAAAATACTTTACTTTTCCCATCTTATGGGGTCATGCATAGGGCCCGGGATAAATAAATCGTTGATAAAAATCAGGCAAGGATCCCATCGCTATAATCGGGGCGAGCCCATTCCAGGACGTGCGGTCCGCCGAGGTGCGCCATACGGCTTTCAAGCGATTTGCGCTGGGCATCGGATTGCCTGCCAGGAACAAAATTCCTTGCAATTTCGATATTCTGTTTCAGGGGATCCATTCCGGTTTGACTCACCACGGCACACGATACCCCGTTCAGGTTCCAGGCATATTCAAGCAGGTCTTTCGGAGGAGCATGTTTATTGACGATATCCCTCATAACCTTCATCGCGATGATTCCCATATTTTTAGCCCTCGCCGCAGGCAAGGCGATATCGGCAAAATTCCGGTAGTTGGTCGGGTTCATGGCCAGAAGGGTAATATCGAATTCAAGTTTCTCGATCAACTCTTTCGACCGCTCAGCGCTGTCCATGCTCGAGAAGCCAATAAATCTTACGGCCTTCTGTTCCTTCAGTTCCATCAGGTATTTATAAATTCCTGATTCAATTCCGGCAAGGGTATCTTCCGGCTTGATGGCATGAATGAGAAGAATATCTACGTAATCGGTCTTCAGGTCCTTCAGGCTTTTTTCAAATTCTTTTTTTGCTTCCCCTGGTTCCCGCTTATCGATTTTTGTGAGGATCATGATTTTCTTCCTGTAAGGCGGCAGTACTTCACCATACCTCATCTCACTGGTTTTGGGATCGTTGTTCGAGGAATATGCGGAAGCCGTGTCGAAGTAATTGACGCCGGCATCCAGCGCGTATTGCAGATGCGGCTCCCATTCCCCGTCAGGCATTCGCAGGAATTGTGAACCTCCGCCATATCCCAGGATAGATACTTTTTCTCCGGTTTTCCCGAACAGCCGCCTGGGAATTTTATTTTTATTTTCCGTGAACAATTCCCCTGCCCCCGAGCTGACGGTTAAAGCTCCGGCCGATAAAGCTGCCATGGCCAGGGTTGATTTTTGAAGAAATTCACGACGAGAAAAAGGTATTTTCTTCATAGTTGTACTCGTTATAAGTTCAATCTGATATAAATATATCAAATTTCCGTAATATCCCGAAAATTTCGGCATTGACATATATCTGTTTTTAATCGCAACTGCTTAATCGATTAAAATCTCTATATTTGGC
>DATDPY010000310.1:0-4682 GCA_035292565.1 Cyclobacteriaceae bacterium
GGATGATATGAAAAAAGACCCGCTCGGTTCCCTGAAACAGCTCGCAGCCATGGGATACAAAACGGTTGAACATGCTAATTATACGGACCGGAAATTTTACGGATACACGCCAAAGGAATTTAAAAAGATACTGAGTGATCTGGGGATGAAGATGTATAGCGGTCACACCGTTCTTGGCAGTCAGCACTGGGATGCAGGGAAAAAACAATTCACTGACGAATGGAAGTATACGGTGGAAGACGCTGCGTATATGGGGCAGAAATTTGTCATTAGCCCCTGGTTCGATGAGGAGCTCAGGAAAACCTATGACGATACGCTCCGGTTTCTTGACGTATTCAACAAAAGCGGTGAACTATGCAAGGCTTCGGGAATGAAGTTTGGATACCATAATCACGATTTTGAATTCAGCGCTGAGCTGAACGGTCAGAAAGTATATGATATCATTATGAACAATACCGATCCTGAGCTGGTTTCCCAGCAACTCGATATCGGGAACATGTATCATGCGGGAGCCATGGCAACGGATATTCTTAACCGTTATCCCGGAAGATTTGAAACCATCCATGTAAAGGATGAGATCAAGGTGCCGGGAAACGAAAATGAATTTGAAAGCACGATTCTCGGGAAGGGGATCGTCGGCACGAAAGCAATTACCGACCTTAGCAAAGAAAAAGGAGGAACCTGGCTGTTCATCATTGAACAGGAATCCTACCAGGGGAAATCCCCGATGGATTGCATGAAGGAAGACCTGGCCATCATGAAAACCTGGGGCTATTAATGAACAAACCGGAATTACCTGGTTTAAAACTGATTTCCTGACAACTTAAAAAACGGGCTCCGGATTGTAGACCCCTTTTTCATCGAATAAAAAATAAAATATCCGGACATCATTATTTTTTTTTATAATTTTATATTCACGAACGCTTATTACATTCTTACAATGAATAAAACCCTCACACTTAATCTCAGGAAGCTGAACTGTTACCGTCCCGATGAATCGGATGCTGACGAAGTATTCATAATGATGAATGGCAAAAAGATCTGGCCTCCCAAGCGGTCTTATGTACCGATGAAGGGAGGTGCGGAAGAACTGAATGTGCGGATCAAGGACATTGAGGTTAACAGCGTTGCAAATATTGAACTCTGGGATTACGACCTTTTCAGCGCGAATGATTTATTAGGATCATTCAGGCTCGTGGCGGATAAACCGGGCGGACCGTACAATACCGACCTGACAGTCAATAAAAATGAGAAAATCCAGGCAAAATATAACCTGGAATGGGAGATCCTTTCTTAAATTCCCGTACCGGTTTCCAAATTTCCGAACATTATACCTGATTCACTTCCAGAAAGGATTTTTAAGTCCGTAATGCATTGCCATACCGGACCTTCCCTGGAATGCATATAACGGAACTCCGGAATAAGCTGGGGATTGTTAAAAAATCTGTGTATATTTATTTTCTGGTAGTAAAAGCCAAAAAAGCAAATAGCTGATTTGAATTACACATCCCGGGGGAGGGTCATCCAATCAGGTTCTTCACGCCTCGTGGTCAGCCTGTCAATCTTTTCTCAGAATGCCGCAAATCAGGGCGCATTACGAAAAAGCACGGAATTTATAACAGGTTAAATAAAAAAACAGAAAAATGGCAAGGACGACATCGGCATCAAAAAAACTGAAAAACGGGTTTTACATCGAGGTCCGGAACAAAGGCTCGAAAAGCGGCGTAATTATTGGGAGAAATACCCGGGAATCGATGCTCAGGGCTGCTAAGCAATATGAAAAGACAAAAGATGTTACCATCCTTGGCAATTCGCAGAATGGCAAATGGGTGAGCCAGAAAATGGAAAAGAGCAATTAATATTTCCTTTGCCTCCTGCTTAATAAAACATTCCGGGTTAATATTAATTATTCAAGACCAGGTACAGGATAAATACCGATATAGCAATAAAAGGCAGGATTTTGTGAAAAATCCTTGCTGATATCCATAAGGCAGCTATGTTGATCATGATGGCTAACAACCGGAATGGCAAAGTAAATCCAATAAAAGTTGCCTCTCTGAACAATAGGGTTAATCCGGTATTTACAATAAAAAAAATCAGGAATATCTGGAAAAATCTTTTCCTGTGATTTTCAAAATATTCACTCAGATTCAGGCTTTTGGCTTGTTTTTTATCAGGAAAGATAACCACCGATATCGTATATAGCAGCAGGGGTGGAACCAGCGATAGTTGGAAATAAATCAATTGATCTGCCATATACCCGCTTCGGATCCATGAATTCCACCAGAATGATATTAGGATCATGAATGTGAAAAGAGTCCAGATCAGGTAACTCCAGGAATACCGGATAAATTTCCAATCTTTAATAAGATAGCTCCATCCTTTGAAATACATCGAAACCACAAAGCCATAGATAAAGGAAACGAAAATGGTTAGGTATTCTGCCTTGGATATATGCCGGATATTTTCATTGGTTTCGATGCTGATTCTGATTCGTATCGTGGAAAAAACAATGTAGACCAAAATTACCGAAATGCCGGTTATCATGAGGATCTTAATGATCAGCCGGTTTTTAACCAGAATGCAGAGAAGACATAGCAGAATACCCGCAAGCGTAAATATTCTGTCTTCCTGGTGATAACTTGCTATCTGGTCATATGAGAAATAAGCAATGAGAATCGAAAATAACATGATTTTACGGCTGAAAAAATAATCTTCGAGACCCTCAATATCGGACCGGGAAAGATCCCTGAACAGTAAACTGGCCAGAAAATAAAAGAACAGCGGGTATACCATGATTTTCAGAAAACTGAAAAAGTTCATTTCCAGTTGGAAAGCCCTGTCCCACATGTTCCACCAGTACAAAGTCAGTAACAGAAAGGATATGAGCGAAAAAAGCACGAAACTGAAAGGGAATTCCGTTTTCTGACGATAACGGTACAATAGCCCAAACCCCTTGAAATATTCCGAGGATATATATCCGAAAAGAATCGCAATGAACGAGACCAGGTATTCCGTTTTGGTAAACCCGTCGATTTGATCAATATCCCAACCCATGAATATTTGCTTAGATTATAGGGATGTTAATCCCTAATGGCTCAATTAGAGTTAACCTTGAATATCAGATTGAAAGTAGATAAAATATTCACATATTATCAACAGCGGGATGATCATTTAATGAACGGCGGACTCAAATATCAAATAACTGGTCTGAATTTGACTTCCGTATTTGGATAGTTTTTCTTAATATTATCATTATTTACTATCCGGTCGAAAATTTTTTAATATGGAATTCCTGCTGATCCCCCTGGTCCTGATAATTGCCGGCATTGTTCTTTTCATGAATTACAAAAAAGTAAAAAAGCAATTTGATAATATCAGATCTGTCGAAAAGACAACGGTTGCGGCTATTCATGAAAACCACGATCATTTCCTAATTGAATTCGGCACGGGCACTTATCAGCATTACGTGGAGCTGTATGGAACAGTAAAATGCGACGCTCCCCTGTTGTCTGCGATAACCGCCAGGCCCTGCGTTTTTTCGGAACATAAGGTCCAGCGGACATATGAGGTTATGGTGCAGGAAAAGGATGCCCAGGGGAATATGGTAACCAGGATGAGGCAACAGACCGAAACACTCTCTTCCAACAGGCAATCGGTGAGCTTCAGGATTGCGGAAGACGATTCCTATGTGGATATCATGCCCGACGGGGCTGATATTTTTCCCATACAATCCCATGCCTCACAAACCGGATCACTCGATCCCGCCATTGCCGGCAAGCTGGGGATCTCATTGGGATACAGAATAGGGAATACGCGCGGATACTCCATAACAGAAAAAATAATTCCCCTGGAACAGAACCTTTACGTCCTTGGGGAAGCCAACGACCGGGCCGGCAAACTGACAATCAGCAAACCAAGGGAAAAGGACAAATCATTCATATTATCAACAACCCAGGAAGATGTACTGCTCGAAAAGCTGGCTTTGAAGATTAAATGGTTTCGTCTGGGGTTCTGGGCAGCCATAATCGGAGGGATCCTTTCCCTGGTGTTTTTAGCTTATTCCTATTTGGAGACGGGGATTAAATTTTAGCAATAATAATTATTGGTTATTCCTGGATAAGTTCGAATTTATTCCGTTAATTAGTTAGGACAAAACCGATAAAAAATATGAAAAATTCTATTTTTTTAATTTTATTGCTGACTGTAGCAGTCATACAAAGCTGTGATCAACTCAATGATATTACCACGGTAGACCTCAATGGAAATATCAGGCAAAGCTATAATGTCAATATTACTGAAGAAGATCCGACAACGGTTGCCGAAGTTTTCACCGTTGACGCATCGGATAATGCAGAAATGGCGAAGTATCTGGAAAAAATAGAGAAATACACAATCAAGTCGATAAGCTATGTGATAAAGAATTATTCCGGCGCAGCAGGGATTACATTTACCGGGACCATGAATTTCGGCTCCATTACTACTGACATCACTAACCTTGATCTTCAGGCAGCTTCAACCGCACAGACTGTTTTTAATGTAGATATTGACCAGGCAGCCCTGGATGCAATTTCTGCTGACTTATTGGACGGGAACAGCATTTCCGGAGAATTCGAGGGAACTGTAAGTGATAAGCCCGTTTCCTTTACGGTTGAAATGACATTCAATGTCGATTTCAGGGC
>DATDPY010000311.1:0-3665 GCA_035292565.1 Cyclobacteriaceae bacterium
ATCAAGATTCCCGCAGGGGTGAGTGATGGAATGCAGCTTTCGATGTCCGGGAAAGGGAATATGTCGCCGGGCGGCGGGCATCCGGGCGACCTGATCATCATCATCGAAGAAGTTGAACATCCTTTCCTTAAACGAGATGGAAACAACCTGGTTTACGAACTCCACGTCAATTTCATTGATGCGGCACTTGGAACAAGCCTTGAAGTGCCCACCATCGATAACAAGGTGAAGATCAAACTGGAACCGGGAACCCAGAGCGGCAAAATTCTCAGGCTCAGGGGAAAAGGAATATCGGATATTGATGGCTTCGGTCGCGGAGACCAATTGATCTATATTAATGTATGGACTCCTCAGCATCTCAGCGTTGAAGAAAAACAGATCCTCGAAAATCTTCGCAAATCGCCGAATTTCCAACCCAATCCTTCAAAATCGGAAAAAGGATTCTTTGAGAGAATGCGGGAATTTTTCTGATTCCTGTTTATTTTTAATGCCCGAAACATTTTTCTTTCTTTTTCGTAACCCCTTAATTCGATTGCCGTTATAATTGGGTATGCTGAGAGTGTTTGTAGCGGTAATAGCTTTTTTAGCTGTTATTCATTTTTCTTTTTCCCAAAAGAGAAGGGTATTTTCCCTGGAAAACGACAGCGATTTTGATAAAGTAGCTCTTTATCTCAGCGCAACTTCAAATACCTGTTATATCCGTCCGGTCAGCAACTCCAAAATCCTCAGTATTTTTTCGCATTCCGCTGATACCTCCAATCAGCCAACGATCCATTCAATTCTCGAAGACAGGATTAACCGCGTGCATATACTTTATAACCGGCCTGACGATTATTTCATGAGTTCAATGACCTATAAATTATTCAACCGGTCGCCTGAAAACAATAACAATTGGGATTATTACCTGTCAAACCAAAAACCTTTGCTCCTTAACCTTGATTATGCCATCGGTAATGCAGAGGTTGATCTTTCGAACCTCCCGGTAGAAAGATTACGGATTAGAACCGGCAATGCAGATGTAAAAGTCGAATACCAGGAAGACAGGTGCAACCTGGTGGAGATGGACACATTCTTCGTCAGGGTTGATATGGGCTCATTGAAAATTAACAGGATCAATCATTCACGGGCCAGGAATGTATTGGCCGACGTTGTATTCGGAGGTTTATTTCTCGATTATTCCGGAGCTCCTGAAGCATCCAGCCATGTTACAGCCTCTGTCGGCGCCGGAACACTCATCATTGGTCTGCCAGAGTCCGTATCTATCCCTGTTAAAGTAATTATCCATAATTCGCCGCTCTGCCGGGTGAACCTACCTGGCAATTTCCGAAAAATCGGGAAAAACATTTTTGTAAACGAATATTATAATCCCGGGGATGAAAAAATGCTGATATTCGACCTGGATGTTGCAGTTGGTAACATCCAATTTATTAATAAGTAATTCCGGAAGTATTATCTTTCGTTGCATGTTTTTCCAGCCTGTAAATCCCCGGTAATCCGGTTTTATTATTTTTACATTCTGAATTTAAGATTTGAATATTTTAAGCATCCATAATACTTCCAAAAGATTCGGAGACCATCTGGCGCTCCGAAATGTTAACCTGGAAATTCCGGGGCAATCCATTGTGGGATTACTGGGACCGAATGGGGCGGGGAAAACGACCCTGATCAGGATCATTACACAGATCATCATGGCCGATGAGGGCGAGGTTCAGATCAAAGGGAAAAAAATAAGCCTGGACGACATCATCAGGATCGGTTACCTGCCTGAGGAGAGGGGCCTTTACAAGAAGATGCAGGTTGGGGAACAATTGCTATATCTGGCTGAACTGAAAGGTCTTCGAAAGAAGATCGCAAAGGAAAAACTACGGATATGGCTTAAAAAATTCAATGCGCTGGAATGGTGGAATAAAAAAGTGGAAGACCTTTCAAAGGGAATGCAACAGAAGATCCAGTTTATTGCCACAGTAATCCATGAGCCTGAACTGATTATCCTTGATGAGCCATTTTCCGGTTTTGATCCGATCAATGCCAGCCTGATCCGCGATGAGTTGCTTGAGATCAGGAAAAACGGTGCAACTATTTTATTTTCAACGCACAGAATGGAAACTGTTGAGGAGCTCTGCGATTATATCGCGCTCATTCACAAAGCGGAAAAGATTCTCGAAGGGCCCAAAAACCGCATCAAGGAATCATACAGGTCCAACACATATATCGTAGACCATAAACGCATCCTGTCGTCGAACGGCCGGCCATACCAGATCTTGTCGCAGGTGCCTCTTGAAATTCCAGATCATTTCCGGACAACGATCCGCCTGAATCCCAACATGTCGACAAACCAACTCATTTCCGAATTGATCAGGCATGTTGAAATCGTTTCCTTCCAGGAAAAGGTACCCACCATGCATGATATTTTTATAAATGCCGTTACCGGGAAAGTACATGAATAAAATCCTGCTTATTATCAAAAGAGAATATTTAACAAGGGTGAGAAAGCGGTCCTTTATCATCATGTCGCTGATCGGACCCGTATTGATGGCCGGCATGTTCGTAATTCCTATTTGGCTCGCAACCCGGCAGAGTGAAAAAAGAACTATTCGGGTTCTTGATGAATCCGGATACTTTATAAACCAGGTCACTGATCAGCCTAACATTGAATTCATTTATATTCAGTCTGATATTTCTGAAGCTAAAAAGGAGCTCAATTCAGAGGGAGCATACGGATTGCTATACATTCCCGATATCGATATCAACGATCCCGCGGGAATTACTTTTTTCTGCGACAAGAACCCGAGCCTGGAAGTAATTGATAATATCCAGCGCATCCTCAGATCGCGAATTGAAGATGTCCGGCTTGAGCGATCTGAAATAAGCAAGGAATTTATCGAAAGCCTGAAGTCTGACCTGACCATTAATTCGATCAATATCAGCGAATCCGGGGAAAAGGCGAGCAGTGCAGGTATAGCCACAGTGGTCGGGTATATTTCTTCC
This sequence comes from Cyclobacteriaceae bacterium, assembly GCA_035292565.1. Classification (GTDB taxonomy): domain Bacteria; phylum Bacteroidota; class Bacteroidia; order Cytophagales; family Cyclobacteriaceae; genus DATDPY01. The sequence continues at coordinate 2,989 of DATDPY010000311.1, forward strand.
CTCTTAATTTATTTCTTTATTCTGTTTTACGGGATCCAGGTATTGCGCGGGGTGACCGAAGAGAAAACAAGCAGGATCGTTGAGATTATCATCTCATCTGTCAAACCATTTCAATTAATGACCGGTAAAATTCTGGGGATAGGGGCTGTCGGAATTACACAGTTCGCTATCTGGGTCATCCTGGGGACCGGCCTTACTTCGGTGATCGGATACTTTATTGGAGCTGATAAAATGGCGGCAGCCGGCGACTCTTCAGCAATTCCCGCCCAGGCGTCCCCGGATCCCGGACTGATGAACGAACTGCTGGCATCCATAGGTACGGTAAACCTTCCATTGATCTTTATTGCTTTTCTTTTTTATTTTATTGGCGCGTACATCCTGTATGGAGCTTTGTTTGCAGCAATTGGCGCGGCAGTTGACAGCGATGCCGATGCCCAGCAATTCCAATGGCCGGTTACCATACCGCTGATCATATCCATTATTGTTCTGGCCGCAGTCCTTAAGGAGCCCGACGGAAGCCTTGCATTCTGGATGTCGATCATACCCTTATTCTCTCCCATCGTCATGATGATGCGGCTCCCATTCCATGTTCCGGCCTGGGAATTGTATCTTTCTATGGGACTTTTGATCGCCGGTTCTGTATTTACAATATGGCTTGCCGGCAGGATATACCGGAT
>DATDPY010000312.1:0-8962 GCA_035292565.1 Cyclobacteriaceae bacterium
GACTGATGCCGGGCAATGAAGCCCTGTATCCGGTATCATCCAGGTATAATGCATAAACATGAAATCCAATGCCTTCCCTGTAACCCAGGTAAACGCCTGCCACGAATTCCCCGCCTGCATCTTTCAATTCGAGGATTTGCAGCGATCCTTCAGCGGGCATTTTAAAATCTTTGTCAAGCTTAAAATAAAGCCTTGTGAAAATATCCTTCGCTTCTGCAACCTCTTGTTTTATTATTCGCGGCGTATTCCGGTTATTTGCGGCCAGGTGAACCTGAAGCCCGTATTTCCCGTCGCGGGCTGCCTTAACTGAGGTGTATAGCAAATTCGAAGTCGATCCGGTCCTTGCAAATTTTTCGTTCCACTGGCTCAGGTAACCCGCATCAAAATTTTCAAGGAAAGAAATATGTCCGGGTATTGTATTGACGATGAAACCATCCGAAACGCTTTCAGATTCCAGTCCCGCCCCATTCACCACCTTAACGGTCACAAAATATTTTTCACCTCTCACGAGTGAAAATTTTGTCCGTGTGGTGGTAACGGTTCGCTCAAGGCCATTGTCGATCCAGTCGACGACTTCCGAGCCTCCCGGCGTTGTTCCAATTCTATACCAGTACCTGGCAATTCCGGATTCCCCGTCATCCGCAGCACTCCAGTTGGCGGAAACCTGGTGTACAAATGGAGATTCGTCAATGTCCACGGCGCTTCCGTCATTTACGGTCACCTTCCCCGGGACCGAGGTATCCATAACCGAACTCCTTAATACAATCTCGCCACGACCCGGAACGGCCTCGTACATTACCCTTCCCGAATTAACCGGATAGATATGCTGAAGATCCCCCTGGCGTACATGGCAGTAGTTCCATGAAGCCGGGACTTCGCTGATCAGCGTCAGGGGATAATCGAACAGCAGGGGATCGGTATCGGATTTCAATTCCAGCCGAAGCAGGTTCTGATTTTCTTCGATTATCCCGACCGTGGCCGATTTTCTTTCCATAATGTATTTATATGTATCTCCCGCAGTACTGATCCACAAGCCGTCTTTTACAGTGACGAGGAAATCCAGGAGGGCCTCGAAATTCGATACCTCGAATCCCAGCCACTCGAGGTTGGGGCCTGTGCCGTGGGTGAGAATGATATGCCAGGCATCGTCGTTCATGGCTTTCTTCGCAAAATTGATCAGGTCGGTTTTGGAGTCGGCGCCATTATAGCTGACAGCCTCGCTCCGGTAATTGACGAATGGATATTTGCTTTGCACGGCTTCCATATAACCATCGGGCCAGGTAGTGGCCCCGCCGCGGTCGAATGGATATAGTTTGCTTTTATCGGGCGGATTGAGGGTCCATATATAATTGAATGCCTGGCTGATTTCGTAATCCGCTTCTGCAAGGTCGGCAGCCCCTGTATGATTCATGGTATGGGGACAGACTTCCAGTCCTGCCCTGCCGGCAAGGCTTTCCCAGACATCGATCCCATATCCATACCTGTTCGTAGCCGGGTTGAGGAAGAAGGAGCCTGCCAGCCCGCGTTTCACCAGGTTAGGGACCGTATGGTCCTTGTGCGACATCATGCTGTCGTCGAAGCGAAGGGTGAAGGCGCCTTTTTTGTTGTCCTTCCATTTGGCGATCGTTGTGGTTCCGTTATCGGCAAATAAATTTTGTATGGCCATGGCGAAGATTGCAAGCCCTGCCGCGAAATAATTTATTTTTAATTTCATTATTGAATTTGCAATAATTAAATATACCAATTTATACTAATCCTTGCGCTTTCTCTTAATACCGAATCAATCCCCGCTAATTTCCCGCTTCATCGACATATTATTATCGGCAATCACAACGGCAAACCAGGGCATGCCCTGAGTGGTGATCTTCCCCTTCCATTCGGCAGCAGCAGGCCGACCGGGTTTTATTATAACCGTCTTTTGAAGTCCTCCGATATTCAGGTTTTCTGTCCGTATATTAAAGTTATGTGTGCCGTTTCCCCTCGCTGTAAGTTTGGTGGTTACCGAATTCCCGGAAATTGTCCGTGAAACCTCGAAATCAAAAAATTCTTCGGCGCGGAGGTCAAGGCTATAAGTTACACCGGGAAGAAGCGACCGGGTCACTTCCATGGCAGCGGTTTTTATCCTGTAATTTCCCTGGATAAGGCTGATATCGAACCTCCTGTCCGGATCAGGTGTCAACGTATTTGTTTCCCGGGTTAGGATATTTTCAATTTCGATTTCGCCATTGGTAATGCCTTCCACCCGGGCTGGCCCTGTCAGGTCCTTCATCAGCCATATCCAACGGGCAACCGGATGGACCCAGACTTCCTTATATGTCCATGTGTTCTGGATCGGCCAGTACGGGATGTCATTATCTGCCCGTGTCTGGATCCCCACGGGCAACGAGCCCACGATATCCCCGGAACAAGGTATATATAACGGCGGAAAATCGTGCCCTTCTCCCCACATGGTGCTCTGTGAAAACGGATTTTGTCCAATTACCCACTTCACCTGGTCCTGGGCGAGCTGTGCTGCTTCAAGATCATCGCGGAGCCGGGCTGCATATATCATGGCCTGGGCTTGAGGGAGGATTGTGCCGAAGTGTCCGCGGTAGTCCATCCAAACCGGGAATATACGCAGGTAGTATCCTTTCCCCAGCGGAATGCCGTTTAACACCTGCCTTCGGAACGATTCCTTCCGGCTTTCCGGGACATCCTTGTATTCCTGGTCCGAATATACTGAAGCCGGAAATACATTATAGGGCTCCGTATATTTGGTAATGGTTTCCAGATAACGGGAATACAAAGCTATCGTCGAATACCATTTCATCCATTCGGGGTGACCAGGGAAAGACGAGCATAATAGGGAAAGGGCGAGCACGTGCCCCTGTTCACGGCCACGGTGGCAATAATGAAGGATATGCTGCTTTGATGGGCTGGTATAGAAGAACCCGTTCAACGGAATATCCCAATCAGGCTTCTTCTTTTGTTGTGAATCCATGATGATATGCGCCAGCTCAAAGGCTTTATCGGCATAGCGGTGATTGCCGGTTGCTTTCCAGAGATCAAGTGAAGCGAGGATCCCCGCAGCGGCTACTTCATGTTCCACATTATCGGAATCGAATGTGCCTCTCCAGATCTGTTTGGTGGTCATAGTATCCGGCTTCGCCATTCCTTCCACCGCAAACTCCCAGTCTTCTTCCGCCATTTTCAGGGCGAGCTTCGCCCGTTGCAGGTCCCTGTTTTTGAGGATGCGATATGCAATGGCCTCTGGTGCCGAAGCCGTGAAATTGGTCATCGGCGTATTTCGCGCCGTTGAACCCAGGTCGTCAAAATCGCCGATTATGCCGTTGGTCTTCCGGCTACTGATGGAACCCGTATTTCTGTACCCGTCCCTGAAACTGGTTTTCATGATCCATTCCAGTCCCCAGTTTGCTTCTTCCACCAGGCGTTCATATAAATCATGTTCTTTATCATTACCCTGGCCGAGCTTTTCTGCGAAGGCGAACAAGGCATAGGTGATCTCCGCCGTATTGCCAAGCCCCTGGGTGAGGTCGCCGGCATCATGCCAGCCTCCGTTGATGACAATCCGTTTATCGCCATGAGTAACGGTCCAGTCGCGGTGGCAGATGCCATGAATTCCCGGAACGGCATACCCGCACCGCTCTGCATAAAAGAAATTCAGGGCTTTCAGGATTGACGACTTCCAGGCATCCTGGTGAATCTGAAATGAATGTGTTGATACTCCGCCCGCTTCAAGCACATAGGATCCGGGTTCGTGCACTTCGGAAAAGTCCATCACCTGGAAAGTCCCCAGATGAGTTTGAAATGTCCGGACAGGTTTGGTTAATACGGCCAGGCCATTTTCAAGGCCGATGACCCGGAATTCCTTTGCGTTTGATCCGCTGGCAATTGCCGTCTTTTTTTCCCCTGGCTGGTAGCCTGCATGGGAATACGATATCCGGCTAGGCCAGACATCCCAGCCTTCTATATGATCCGGTACAACTTTTTCAAGTTCGAGGCGGTCGAAGTAGAAGATCGCGGTATCGGCTTCCCCGGGTTCATTCCCGAACATGGAATAGGAAACCTCGAATTTCGTCACCTTATCCCTGGCAACGTTTCCGATCTCCCACACGATATGGTTCCATTCGTGGTTACGCAGCACAATGTTATGTTCGCCTTCCTGGCCAAAGAGCGCAGGAAGCTTTTCATTCCCATCGTTGTATATCCTCAGTTCAAGGGATGTCACGTATGTCCCGGGATTTTCAGGTCGTATCCAGATGGATACCCGGTTGAATTTACTCCAGTCTTCGCCTGAAAATTCACGTCTTACTCCCGCACTTCCCCATGCGCGTCCGCTCCTTGGCCCAGGCGCATCCAGCTTTGTGGGTATGGTCATTTTCAGCACCTTCCCGCCGTCAGGCGACATCTCCCTTGTAAATTCAACTTTGCAGACCACCTTTTCCGCTTCCGCTGTCCTGGCAACAACCCGGGCATCAACCACCTGCGCGCCTCCTTGTGTGAATACGCTCCATGTGGGAGGATTATCCATCTCATCGAGCATCCGGCTTTCGATAACTTCCTTGTTCAGCCACCGGTATGCAGCAGATTCTCTGAAATTTACCTCCAGCGGCCTGTGTTCACTTTGTAGTAAAAAAAATATAAGGGGCAGGAAAAAAATCAAAGGATTCATGGTTTATTGAATTTATACAGAAATATAATATTTGTTCAGCTGAATTTTGGAAAAAATTACGTGGTAATTAAAGGGCGGGGAGTGTTTTAGGAGTTCCGATATTGATGCTTGAATTTTGGAACTTGGAATTTGGAATTCACTACTGTCCGGGGAAAAATATCGTTTTGAAGATTTGTCCATTGAATGGAATCTGGTTACACCAATAACTAATGATTTTTAAGCCACGAATCCACGAATTTTACACATGCTGATCCCCCAAATCTTAAGGGACACCACACACCGCGAAAGCGGTGTCAATTTGTGTCAATTCGTGTTATTAGTGGCAAAACCGTTCGGGGATTGGGCGAACCCGCCCTCTCCTTCTTGCTTTGCCAGGACTGACGGGTGGGTGCACGAATATGCCTTCGGCATTTCCACAAATTCCTCAAAGACTCCTCGCCCCGCGAAAAAGGGTCTCAATTCGTCGTTATCTTGGAAAGGGGGGCTTGGACTCATAAAATATCCTGAAAAGACGGTTAAATAATTCAGAATAACGAATTGTTTTCCTTTTCCATTTTTATGGCAATGCCATGCCCAACGGCACCGGACAACATTGATTTGGAATTTGATACTTGGGATTTGATACCTGGGATTTGGTATTTTAATTAACATATTCTTCGTGGTTCGCCCTGTCGATACTTGCATTGATCTCAAACCCGATCAGCAATATCACCGAAATAAAATATAACCAGACCATGAAGGCAATGATCGCCCCGATCGAACCGTAGATCTTGTTGTAATTGGCGAAGTTGGAGAGGTAAAATGAAAACCCGTAGGAAATGCCGATGATCAGGAAGGTGGCGATGATCGAGCCAGGATTAAAAAATCTCCACCGGTCTTCAACCGACGGCCCGAAATAATAGATCAGGGAGACCATGATCAGGAATATGATGAACAAGGCCATGAACCGTGAGGCAAACAGCAGCAGCACCACGATTTTATCGGTGAGGAAACCTATTTTGGTCATGTAATTCAGCGCGATCTCACCGCCGATCAGCAGGCCCATCGATAGGGTCAATACGAGCATCAACATGATGGTAAGCACCATGGCCACCAGGTAGTCGACGATAAATCCTCTGGAGTATGTGGTTTTATAGAATTTATTGAAAGTAGTTACCAGAGCCATCACCCCGTTGGTTGTGAGATAAAGAGTTACGAATGCTCCGATCGACAGCAGTCCTCCCCTGGGCGTCGATAATATATCATCGATGGTTGTCTTAACCTGCGCAATCATCGACAAATCGATCTCGTTCAGAAAATTCATGACCGAATCGCGCATGCCCGGGATCGGGAAATAGGGGATGAGGGTGAACAGGAAGATGATCCCGGGGAATATGGCCAGCGTGAAGTTATATGCGACAGCCTTGGCTCTGACCAGGATATCGTCCTTCGCAAAATGGATGATAAAAAACCTTAGAAACTGGTACAGGGAAGTCTTGCGTCGCCCGAAATGTATTTGGTCAAGCCTGTCTCTTATTCTTTCCCAGTGCAATTCAAGGTTCGTACGATCAATCAGCTTCTGGAAGTCGATGAACATTAAAAAAATGGTTTTAGTATCTCATGGATATAGGCGGGCGGCTCGACCGGCCTTCCGGTTTTCATATCAACAAATACCAGGGTTGTGTATCCTAAATTAATCAATTTTTTTTCCTGGTTGTAGCATTCATAATCAAATCTGATCCTCGTGCCCGGCATTTCTTTCAGCATTACGACCACAGTGATCTCGTCATCATACTGCGCCGGCAGGATGTACTTTGAATAATTCTCCAGCACGGGGAGCATGATCCCGCTCTCTTCCATCGATTTGTAGGTGATCCCAAGCGACCTCAGCGACTCCACGCGGCCGACTTCATAATAAGCGGCATAATTGCCATAATAAACGAAGCCCATTTTATCGGTTTCGGCATACCTGACCCGGATACTGGTTTCGAATCGGAACATTTTACCTGAATATTTTTTCCCTGTTCAAAGCCGCGGCATAACTCCGCGCATTCCTGAGATGTTCTGTATAAGAACTCGTGAAATTATGATAATCCGAAAAATCTTCCCTGGCACACATATATATATAATTGTGCTTTTCAAAATTCAACACCGCATCGATATATACGATTTCAGGCATGTTGATGGGGCCTGGGGGCAATCCTGCGTACCGGTAGGTATTATAGGGTGAATCAATTTCCTTGTGTTTTTCAAGCACCCTGTGGATGGAGTAATCCCGGTTGGCGAAGACAATCGTCGGGTCTGCCTGCAATGGCATATTGATATTAATGCGGTTTATGTATAACCCGGCTATCACCGGCGCTTCTTCCTTGTGAAAACATTCCGCTTTTACAATCGATGCAAGCGTATTGACCTCCATCGGGGTAAGGCCGATCTTCCGGCTGAGATCCATTCTTTCTGCATTCCAGAAAGAATCATATTCTTTTTTCATCCGGTCCAGAAACTGCTCCTTCGAAATATTCCAATAGACCTCATAGGTATTCGGTATGAACATGCCCAGGAAGTTTTGCCTGTTGAAACCGTAGCGGGCAGAGACCGCGGAATCTTCGAGGAATAATCGGAGTTCTTCAGGATCAATTTCGAGATCGCTGCAGATTTTGTCGGGAAGTTCTTCGGTCAGGCGGATATTGTTAAAGGTGATCCTTACCGGTGACTGTTCTCCGGAGCGTAATAACCGGATAGCCGCCCGGTTGTTCATGTCTTTTTGCAACAGGTACCTTCCCGGTTTTACCAGCCTGTCGTATTTCATCAGCTTTGAAAGCAGGCTGAATGCCATGAGGTCATTGATATAATCGCTTTCTGAAAGGATCTTTTGAACATCACTGAAATCCGAACCGGTGGGTATATGAATAAACTGCGGTTCTTTATCGATAAGAATGTTGGGGGAATACAGGACCTGGTATGCGTAAAATGAAAATGTGGAAGCGCTGATGGTTATCGCAATAACAGCAATTAAGAGTATATTTCTCCCCTTCATAGAATTTGTAAAAATAACACTTTGCGCCGTATCGCATAATGAACAGGAAATTAATTTCGATCGCAACAATGGTTTATACTGCGATAAGATAATTGCATACAATTATTTCTTGCTTTCACATTCCGATTAAGACCGGCAATTTTCGTAATTTAGATTCAACGTTAATTTTTAATATAGCGCTCAACAAATGGCCGGCGAGTACATCCGCTTATACCCGGAAAATCCGAGCCCGGCGAAGATCGACCATATCGTGAATGTGCTTCGCAAAGGCGGCATTATCATATATCCCACCGATACCATTTACGGACTCGGTTGTGATATCTTTAACCAGAAAGCCATCGACAGGATCTCCAGGATTAAAGGGCTTAATTCCCATAAATTGCAGTTGTCTTTCATCTGTTATAATCTCAGCGAAATATCCGTCTATGCCAGCAATGTCACCACCCCGGTTTTTAAGATACTGAAAAAAGCGCTTCCCGGACCGTTTACATTTATCTTCAAGTCGAGCAGCAGGGCTCCGAAATCAATCCGGACCCGGAAAAAAACAGTCGGCATCCGTGTACCCGATAACGATATTCCGAGGGAAATTGTCAGGGCTCTCGGAAACCCGATTATTACCACTTCCCTCCACCACGAAGACGAAGTCATTGATTACCTTACCGATCCGGAACAGATATTTATAAAATTCCGGAACCTGGTGGATATCGTGATCGACGGCGGCCCCGGCAAAAATATTCCATCCACGGTCGTTAGTTGCGTGGATGAATCCTTTAAAGTGCTTCGACAGGGACTGGGCGATATTTCCCAATTCCTTTAGGGTTAGTTTATTCAACTCAAAGCCATTAAACATTTAAACAATTAAACAATTCAACGATTCAACAATTAAACACTTCAACAATTAAACACTTCAACAATTAAATAAGTCGATGGGTTAATGAGTTAATGGGGTAATGTGGAGAACCGAGAAGGAGAAGAGGAGAAGCGGTAATGCGGAAGCCCGGGATTCCTTTTCGGAGCAGTCGAATAAACCAATAAACCAATAAGCGAATAAACAAATAAGCGCTTCAACAAAATACCTATCTTGCGTCAAAAAAATATTCGATGTCAACAACATTATTTGACCTCAGCGGAAAAACGGCATTGATCACCGGGGCTACGCACGGCCTCGGGCTGGCCATGGCGAAAGGTCTGGCCGAAGCAGGGTCAAGGATCATCATTAATGGCCATTCTCCCGACCGGCTGACGGCTGCGGTAGAAGGTCTGCGGCATGAGGG
>DATDPY010000313.1:0-14716 GCA_035292565.1 Cyclobacteriaceae bacterium
GATTCCCCATGCAGGCGCCCCAACTTCTGTTTGAAAAAATTGAAGACCCGGAAATCGACCGTCAGGTACAGAAACTGAACGCAACCAAGGAATTAAATCTTCAGTCTGCCGGCCTGGTCTACAAGGAAATCAAACCGGAAATCTCCTATGAGGATTTCGCCAAAATGGATCTGCGGGTAGGCCAGATCATTGAAGCCAAAACGGTATCGGGCTCAACCAGGCTCCTCCAGTTAACGATTGATATTGGTTCCGGCACCCGAAACGTGCTGAGCGGGATAGCCGAACAATACCGGACGGATGAAATTATCGGGAAAAAAGTCGTAATATTGACAAACCTGAAACCCCGGAAAATGATGGGTATGGAATCCCAGGGAATGATACTTATGGCTGAAAACATGAAGGGACATTTCGCGTTCCTGAGGGCAGACAAAGATTCGGATAATGGATCAATCATAAGTTGAAGGATTAAAAAGGTAAATTTTCCTTTCGTACATATACAATAGTCGATCTGTTTTGGAGTTAATGATATGTTAAAGGTGTGATGAATAAGCTTCCGATACTTGCAATACTATTGTTGCTGATCTATTACCAGGCTATTGGCCAGGCTGCCAAAACTCCCAGGTACCAAAACCGTCCGCAGGAGATTGATCGTGGAGCCACCTATGAAAATAAAAAAGTTAAAACCAAAAAAAACAAGGCAAATGCTTTAAGCCTCGATCAGCAGTTTAACCAGAAGGTTGATGAATATTATGCCCGAATGGAGGAAAACTCGAAACGGTATAAAAAGTTCGAGAAGGATATGAGGAAACCCCAGTTTTCCGACCCCTCCTATTTCGGTCACAAACGCCCGCCAAAGAAAAGACCCCCGGGAAAGAAGAAATTCTGCAAGGAATGCGGAATGGTGCATTAAGGATTCAGGGCTTTCAATTCAAGAGGCCTTTATTTTTATCTTTGTGCCAATCCGAACGATGATGAAAGATATCAGGAATGCACAGATCAGGATTATGGGCAGGGTGCAGGGGGTTGGATTCCGGTATTATGCCGTTCAAAAAGCATCGGAAATGCGCATTCTGGGATTTGTGAAAAATATGCACGACGGCTCGGTTTTTATTGAAGCCGAGGGTGTGGAATCCGATCTTGATCGCTATATATTATGGTGCAGGAAAGGTCCCGCTTCGGCACGTGTCGATAATCTGGATATTACACCGGGGGTCGTAAAAAATTATCATGATTTCAGCGTTCGTCATTAATCAGGATTTGCTCTTTAGATCTTCTATTTCAATCATCCGGTTAATGAAGTCTTCAATTTGTTCGACCCCGATCCTTTTTGCGATTATTTCTTTCCTCGAATCCAGGATATAAATGGTTGGCGTGGTCTTAATATCATATTCTGCCCTGAAATTGCTCCGCAAATACGGGTCAGCTACATTTAACCAGTCCAGGTGATTTGTCCTGATATAATTCTTCCACTTTTTAACATCGGTAACAATGCATGCCGCCCATACACCTACATTTTTCTCCTTTAGTTTGGAATTATACAGATTATAAAGTTCCGGGGTAACTTTTTTACAATGGCCGCAATCGGGGTCGTAAAAATACAAAATGATAAACCTGCTCCGGAGACTGGCCAGCCTCACAGGTTTCATCAGGGTATCGAGGAGCTGCATGTCAGGTGCAATATTGCCGACCAGATTTGGTTTCATTTCCCTGACCCGCTGGCTGAACTTGGCCACCAGGCTTGAATCAGCCCAATATGCCTTACCTTGCATGTAATATTTTTCAGCCAGGTTTACAAATACCCTTTCCATGCCCATGATATTGGAGGTTTCGTACTTATTGGTAAGCTTAACCAGAAGGTATCTGAATGCTTCGCGGCTGGATTCGGCTTTGCTTAATAAATAATCTACGGCAGCGGTAATAGAGTCGGGATGCTGGTAGGTCAGTTTATCCATATATTCATCCAGCTTTGGCTGGTATACCGGGGATCTCAGCAACCCGGAATCTGCAAGGTCAAAATTATCGAAGAAATGTTTTTTATAATAATTGAATTGCCAGGATTTGTCAACAATAATTTCTCCCTTTTCATTTTTCGGCGGATCCGGCACTTCCGGCTTCTGCATTGCATTTACCAGCCGGGATACAAACGTTCCGGGATTGTTGGTAATAAGCTTTTGTTGATAGGATTTTATCTGCTCGCCGATATCAACAATTTCTTTTTGAATTCCGGCAGCGGCTGTTGTGTCATTCGCCTTCCGTAATGAATCCATCTTTGCCGCCAGTTTCGCAGATTCGGCCTGGCTGTCGGCCATAAATTTTTGAAATTCATTGAAAAGCCTGTTTTCTTTCGATCCTTCAATCTTCAGGTGCCTGACAAATTCAGTTGTATCTGTCTCAAGGGTGAATTTCTGCTCGTTCACAATGATCTCAAAATATACGTTTGGGGAATAAACAAAATAAATCCCGGCAGGGAGAGTTTTTTTCCCGGTGAATCTCAGGGTATTCCCATTCGAGACCTTTGAAGTATCCGAAACAAATTTTTGGTCCCCGAAATTATAGCCGAGGTAAGCAGCTGTATCCTTTATGTTATTGATCCTGATCGTAATGTCATATCCCTGGGCCAACGCCTCGTTATAAATGACAAATACGAAGAAAATCATGAAAATACGCGGCAAAAATGAGTTTTTCATCAGTATTCTCTTTAATAGCCTTCAAATTTAATCAGAATTGGAATTACTTTGAAACCATGGCATAGATCCTCCTAATTAATAGCCTGGCTAATTGTCGTCTGGGTTATCGCAATCAATTTATGTGCCGGATAATAATATTCGTCCAAAGGCGGGAAGGTGGTAACCGCAGTTTCCTTACTCCAGGCGTTTTACTTTTAAGGTCGACCCTTCGTCGCTGATCACAATTATTTTATCGTCCTTGTTGATATATTCGCCCCGGGTAAATGCATCATATATGACGTTATCGATCATTACCTTCCCGGCCGGTCTTAATACCGTATAGGCTGTGCCCTTTTTCCCTTTCAGGGATTCGCGCCTGTAGGTCGAGACATATCCCTTCGAGCTTTCCTGCGTATCAACCAGCGCAATCCTGCTGAATACTTTTGTCCGGGAAAACCTGACTCCTCCGACAAATATTAAAATTATTGCGGCAGTCAATCCGCCTGATATTGCAGCCACGGCTTTAAGGATGTCGGAAGACCTGACAAAGGAAAAGTCGAAAATATCATTATTCAGCATTACAAGGATCAGGGATGACAGGGTAAGGATCATTCCCGATATTCCGGCAACCCCGAACCCGGGGATAACAAAGAACTCCAGCCCAAGCAGAATCAGGCCGATAAAAAAAACGATGATTTCCCAATTCGCTGCAAGCCCGTTGAGATAATAAGGAATGAAATATAATATTGCCGCTATAACGGCCGCCGCAAGGGGAAAGCCGATCCCCGGGGATTGCATTTCAAAATAAATTCCGACTATGATGACCAGGATAAGCAGTCCGCTGATAAAAGGGTTAAGGAAAATCCTGATGATTCTTTCCGTGGCGGAAAGTTCAAACCTCTCGATAACAAATTCCTGAATATTATTCTTCTCAAGGATTTCCTCAACGGATGACACCTGACCTTCGCAGAATCCATATTTAATCGCCTCGGAGGTAGAAAAAGTGATTACCTGGCCAGATTCGGTTATGCTGTCGATCTCAATATTCTCATCGACCATGGCTTCAGCAATACGGGGATCCCGCCCATTAGCTTCTGCGGTGGAGCGCATCATCGAACGCATATAGGATTGATATTTATCCGGCGCAGCAGAGCCATCCTGGATAACCACAGTGGCCGCACCTATACTCGCCCCGGCGGCCATGTATATGCTGTCGCACGCAATGGAAATCAATGCCCCGGCCGAAGCTGCATTTTTATTGATAAACACCCATATGGGTTTTTTAAATTCGAGTATCATGGTTCTGATCTCATCAGCGTCATTCACCGTCCCGCCGTAGGTATTAATTTCAACAATGACGATATCAGCCCCGGAATTCTCAGCATTTTCCAGCGCTAGCTTGGTATACCGGTTTGTCCTCGGATCGATTGTACCCTCAATTTTCATCACCATAACAAGACCGGGCCGGTCGGGACCTTCTGCCAATACCGGATGAAAAAGGCTTATTGGCATGGCCAGGATAAAAAATAAATGCTTTATCATGCAGCAATTATGATTAATTCAACAATCTAAAAATAAATTTGATGAAAAATTACAAAGAATCAATTGCCAATAAAACCTGCCAGAAACATTTCTTATCCCTTTCGTGGTAAAATATGGAAGACTCGTCCGGATCCCGGTCATTTAATGCTTGCTGCCGAGATCCGTGACCAGGAGTCGCATACGGCAAGGTTTACCATTATTGACCTGGCTGAAGGAAGTATCCTGGAAGAAAATATTGTTATGGAGGAAAAATGGTGGGTGGGCCTCGAACATTTTCGATGGCCTTGCCTCTTCATCAGAGCTTTTGAGGATGAATTTCAATCCCCGGGCGGGAGCCTGATGTCCTTTGATATCCTTCGAAAATCGGTTAATTGGGCACTCCGGGGCTTTGAACCTGTCAGATGGGGCGAGAACAAAATCCAGGGGTATTTAACAACCGAGGATACCAGGGTATTGAATAACATCGATATGAATACAGGCGAAATTGCCCATGAACCGGATATCCCTTTAATCCGCGCTGATTCCTGGAAAGAGCCCGATCATCGTGGGTTGTTTTACCCTGCCCAGTACCTCGAAGGAGATGAGTATTTTGAAACTGTCAGGCAATTCCTTTCCCGAAGGAATATTGAACCATGCCATGCCATCGAATACCTGGATATCGGGGACCTGATCATTATCGGGTATTACGTTAAACACGGTCAAGGTCTGGCAAATTTTTTGCTTATTTCCGATAAATCAGGAGGACAGGTATTTACGGACAAAACGGGTGAAGCTCTTTCAGGGATCGGGCTTGAAACCTATTTTGTAATGGGAAAGCACTTGATATATACAGTTGATAATTCCATTCTAAAAATAGTTACGCTCCCATAATTTTGAATTTTAATGATAACTGTTATTGAATAATTTCCTAATTTGGTATTAACATGGCGCAGAAAATTTTATTGGTCCTTTTTATATTCCTGAGCCAAGCCTGTACCTGTACTTTTGCCTCACCCGATGATTCTACAGGGCTCAGGAAGGAAGGGAATCTCACTTTTATCATCCACCGTGTTGAACAGGGCGAAACAGTTTATTCTCTTTCCAGAAGGTATGGAGTAAGCCAGAAAATTCTGATTCGTGATAATCCATCGATCCGTAATGGCCTGAAGATCGGGGATGAGCTGAAAGTCCTGCTAAGCTCAACAGCCTCACAGGAAGAACAACCTCAGCAGGCTACCATCCACACGGTTCAGCCGTCTGAAACTCTTTTTGCCATTGCCCGTAAATACGGTGTTTCCGTTGATCAGGTAAAAAAATGGAACGACCTGGAAAATAATAATATTTCAGTTGGACAAAGAATCAAAATTTTCCCTTCAGGAAGCAGTGATGTCAAATCCGTTCAGAGCACAGCAACCCCTGGCGCAATTCATATTGTTAACCAGGGGGAAACCCTTTATTCTATTGCAAAATTATACGATGTATCCACTGACACCCTCCGGCAGTGGAATTCTTTAACGGGAAATGATATCCGCATTGGCCAGGAACTCATTGTAAGGAAGCCTGCAGCCGTTGCAGGAACCCGTACAAATGCCGTTATAGCCAACGACCTGAAATTGGAAAGGCGCAGGGAAGCGGAAGGGGACAACAAACCTGGGACCGAAACCCGGGTGAAAGAAATCATGCCCGAAAAAAAGGTGGAGAAGGAAGGAGAATTCCAGAAAGTGGTCGAAAAAGGGATGGCTGAAATCATTGCCGGTTCGGAATCGACGAAAAAATATCTCGCCATGCACCGGTCTGCCCCTATCGGAACCATTATGCAGGTGAGGAATGAAATGAATAACCTGACTGTTTTTGTAAGGGTCATCGGGAAACTTCCCGACACCGGCGAAAACACCAATGTTTCGATCCGAATCTCTAAAACAGCCTTTGACCGGCTGGGGGCAATCGACAGGAGGTTTCCCGTTGAAATCACGTACCTGCCCTGAGCAATTACTGAATGGATCTTCCTCAGCTAAAGAAATTCCTTGATGAAAAATTCAGGGAATACAATAATCCTGGATTCATTTCATCCGACCCCGTCGTTATTCCCCACCAGTATACTTTGTTGCAGGACATCGAGATCTCGGGCTTCTGGACAGCGGTATTATCCTGGGGCAATCGAACGACAATCCTGAATAAAGCCCGGGAATTGTTTTCCATGATGGGGAACAAGCCGTATGATTTCATCATTAATCATTCCGATAATGATCTGAAACGGCTGGTAAATTTCAGGCACCGTACATTTAATGCCACCGATGCACTTGCTTTTATACATTTTTTGAAGGGAGTATATCGGGAAACCGACACGATGGAAAGCCTGCTTAACCCGGGCGCCGGAGCTGATACTATTGAATCAGGCCTGGTCCGGTTCCACAGGTTCTTTGCTGCTTTCCCGGATATGCCGCAACGGACAGGCAAGCATATCTCTTCGCCCGAAACCGGATCAGCCTGCAAGAGAATCAATATGTTCCTGCGATGGATGGTTAGGGTCGATCCTGCCGGAATAGATTTTGGCTTATGGAAAAAGATCAGGCCTTCTCAGCTTATATGTCCCTGCGATACCCATGTTCATCGGGTGGCAAGAAAACTTGGTTTGATTACCCGAAGCCGGCCGGACTGGATGGCAGCCATGGAATTAACCAGCAATCTGAAAAAACTCGACCCCGAGGATCCGGTAAAATACGATTTTGCTCTCTTTGGCCTTGGCATCATGGAAAAATTTTAGGTTTTCCAGTTTGTTGGATCGATCCACCAGGATTTCAGCTCCGTGATCTGTTCATTCGAGATATATTTCAAGTCCCTGGCGACATCGATCAGGGTTGCATAGTCGCACAAGCTGTATAATGGAACTTTCTTTTCGCTGAATGCTGCATCAGCAATCCTGAACCCATAGGTGAAAATCGACACCATGCCCAGCACATTCAGCTTTGCTTCGCGCAGCACATCCACGACTCCGAGGGAGCTCCCCCCAGTCGAAACGAGGTCTTCCAAAATGATCATTTTTGACCCCGGCGCCATCCTGCCTTCGATCTGGTTAGCCAGACCATGGGTTTTTGCCTTGGATCTTACATAAATTAACGGGAGGCTCAGGCTGTCGGCAACCAATGCCGCCTGGGGGATTCCCGCTGTGGCAACTCCCGCGATACCCTCTGCCTTGGGGAACTCACTGTGAATAAGTGTGCTTATTCCGTTTGAAATATACTTTCGGATCGCCGGGTATGACAGGGTAAGCCGGTTATCACAGTATACAGGCGCTCTCCATCCTGATGCCCAGCGGAAAGGTTGAGCGGTGTTCAGCTTCACCGCTTCGATCTCCAGCAGGTGGGTAGCGACCTGACGGGCCGTATGAATATCCTTGACCATATTTCTATCGTGGAAATAATCCTTTCCGAAAATAAGTTGTTTGCTTAAATTTGCAAAGCTTTGACAAAATACATAAATGATAACCAGGATCAAATTCATTCCGGACATAACCCTGCTTCATGAAAATATTCATTAACGACGTCCCCTTCAGAATAATACCAAATACCAAAGAAATAAGATTAAACGACTATGATCATATTGTACCTGAAGCCAGGGAAAACATCGATTTTAATTTATTCCATGATGATGTCCTGATCCGGCAGGCTTCAATCAAAATCATTGATAAGTACATTCAGTTGCTGAAGGCCAATAAAAATACAAAGATCGATTCAATCACTTTCCAGGTTGAAAACATTGACGAAACGATCGATTTTGTCAAGAAAAAATATACGATAATAAATGCCGCCGGCGGACTGGTCAAGAAAAATGGATTTTACCTGCTGATTTATCGTTTGGGGAAATGGGATCTTCCAAAAGGCAAAATCGACAATAATGAAAAAATCGAGGAAACGGCCATCCGGGAAGTTACAGAGGAGTGTAATATTTCGGTTTCCCTGGTAAGAAAAATCTGTCATACCTGGCATACCTATAAAAGGAATGACCATTATATTCTTAAAAAAACTTCCTGGTTCCTGATGAAATGCGTCGATGATTCCAGGATGAAGCCGCAAAAATCAGAAAATATTGAGGAAATAAGGTGGATGGATGCCAAGGATGTTAATATCGCGCTTTATGACTCGTACCCTTCAATCCGGCATGTTTTCAGAAAATACTTCAGGAGCGAGGATTCAGAGCTTGTAAGGTAAAAATTCACTGATATTTCCCTTATAACGGTGCACTTCCCTGATAATGGAAGACCGGATCGAGGCATAGCGGGGTGACGTAATCAGGAAAACTGATTCCAGGTCATCGTTAAGGTATTTATTGACCTGAGCTATGCTGTTTTCATATTCGAAATCGGTAGTATTCCTGAGCCCGCGCAACAGGTAATTGGCCCCCTCCTTTTTTGCGAGACTGGCAGTTAGTTCACTGTATGTGATGATGCGTATCCTGGTGTTATTCCTGAAGGTTTCACCGATCTTCTCGATCATTAATTCCAGCGGAAAATATCGTTGCTTTTCGCTGTTATGGCCAATAGCTATGATTATCTTGTCAAATAGCTTCAGACCTCTGTTAACGATGTCGAAATGCCCGTTGGTGAAGGGATCGAATGATCCCGGGAAAATTGCCGTTCGCTTCATGCACAGGTTTTTAAAGAAGGTATAAATTAAAAAGCTCGAAATATTGGTGAGCCTCAAATTCATCGAAAACGTGGCTGAACTTCAGAACTGCCGGCCTGCTCCCAAGTTCCACCGTGGGAAATCTGTCTTTCAATTCTGCAAATTGATCCGATCCGGAACTAATAAATCCCCATAAAAAGTGCCTGTCGTTCTCAATATCAATCCCCTGATCCGCCGCTACCATTGAAATATACCGGGCATAATCATCAAACTCTTTTATCGGGAACAGGTTGTAATACCGGAACCGGCCATCCCGGAATACTGCCTGGTGGAGGACAAAACGGTCAATGTATAAACAATTGAATGTGCCCGGCGCATCATTCAGGTATTTCTTAGCGCCAAGAATCATACTTGCGCAGTGTGGAAAATGCCTGAAGCCTGCCCTTGGATATGTTGAATGAATATATTGCAGGACAGGCTCTTCAACAGCATATATTATTTTTAATCCCAGGTCATTCATATTGGCAACCTGCAGGGATTCGGATCCCTGTTCAAGTGTTGAATTCAAAGAAAGGCAGACTTCAGTCCGGGAGCTTTCAAAAAGATGATCGGGGACCAGGGTGAATTTCCGGGTCTTGAACGACACTTTTATTTCCTTCCAGAAATTAGCCATGAGCAAGTGATGGCCGTTAAAAATTCCCTTAAAGCATTCCAGCCTGTCCTCCAGACCGTCCACGCCGGGAAGAATATAATCCTCGACCAGTAATACCTTATTTTCTTCGGCTTCCAGTACGGAGATTTGCAGATCATTCGGGCCGAATTGCAGGAAAAGGCTGTACCTCTCGAGGCTATCGATATTAAAAGAGGTATCCTTCTCCCTTTTAAGGAGTTTGAATTTTTGAGATTCTGATGACAATCGTTATTCCCAGTTTCCGGAAGTTGAAACTTCTTCCTTTGATCCCACCCTCAGGGCTTTCTCATTATTGTTAGCTCTTCTAAGAGGATTAATAGGGTCGGAATCTTTCACTTCAAATACATCCACCATGACCCCGTTCTTATTGATCTTATTTGCATAGATCTCGAACTTATTATCGGTTCCAGGTATATAGGGTAGTCGGGTTATATCAAGGTTCGGCGGGTACTTATTGTACAGTATTTCAAGCAGAGTGTTCCCTTTCCTTACCTTATTGCCGGGCTTATAATATACTTTCGTAACCTTTCCGTTATATATGGATTTGTATTTTAATAATTTCTCGATAGTTTGAATTGAAAACAACTGAAAGCCGATAGTTACATCATCTCCCTCCTTTACATTCATGGAAACAATTGCCCCTGAATCGGGAGCATTTACAAGGTTAAGGGAAGTGATCACATATTGTTTTGCCGGAACAGTCCCTACCGTGTCAACATGGATAATGATCTCTTCATCGCCATATTCCTTGGGGATAATTTCTTCCCTCCTGTTCACAATGAAAATGATCCCCTTATCAAGGAAGTTTATCAATGAGTCCCAATTGGAAGTATATTTTCCATGGACCAATTGAAATGCTATTTCCGTATCGCGGATGAGTTTCAGCTTTTCTATTACATTTTTTTCAACTCTGTCGATCCTCTTCTGATCATCAAGCCTTGATTTTATGCTGTTAAAAAGGTAATACCCCAGGAACAGGGCTACAATGAAAAAAACTATAGATAATATTCGCGTGACCATGACAAGCGGGGTTTAAAACGCAATTATAAATATTTTAGCAATAAAAATACAATTAAATCAGGCGATTTTGAGGCATCAACCAGTTTTAAAATAACCCTTAAATTTGAGAATTTCCTTCAAATTATTCAAATCGTGAAATATCCCGTGTATTTGATTCTTCCCGATCCTGTTTATGGCCTGCTGATTCAAGTAAGCAATATCTCCGATGATCTGTCCGGTATCTTCCATCTCCGGGTCTTTTCCAATAGTCAATGTCCCTCCCGTTTGCCTAACTTCAAAAAACAGCTCGATTGAATGCAACGGCAGGGAAAGATATTCATGGACAAAAAGGAATTCCTTTACGGAAACGACGATACCGGTCTCTTCCATAAATTCCCGGATAAGGTTTTCTTCCGCGGAAGTTCCGAAATCCATTCCACCGCCCGGGGGGGCCCACAATAAACTATCTTCACCTAAATACCGGTGTTTTACCATAAGGATACTTTCATTACGGATCAGGATGCCGCATACCCGGATCCTTAGCCGGTTCCCGAATTTCCGGATGATCATATCTTTCATAGAATTGCATTGACCGTTTCGGTGCTTAAATTTGAATAAAGTTTCATTTGCCAAAGATATCCCGGATAATTCAAAACAATTTCCCTTACCCGCCGACTGCAGGCCAGGTACAATTGTTTCAATTGCTGGATGAGCTGTTCGACAGCAGCTCCCCGCGTGCTACCTTGCTCGTCAAAGGCTATGCCGGAACCGGAAAAACAGCGGCGCTTTCAGGCCTCGTCAGGATATTATCATTATTTAATTATAAGGCATTATTGCTGGCCCCAACGGGAAGGGCTGCGAAAATAGTCGCAGGCTATACGGGTCATGCCGCATTCACAATACATAAGATTATTTATCGGAATATTATTGACGAAACGACAGGCCGGCCGATTTTCAGTCTGCAGAAAAACAGTCATAAAAGGACGGTCTTCATCGTGGATGAGGCCTCGATGATTCAGGATGATGAAAATCCCGAAGGGTTAAGCGTATTAAGCGACCTGGTGGAGTATGTTTTCAGGCATGATTCAAACAAGCTGATCCTGATTGGTGATGACGCCCAATTGCCCCCGGTCGGCAGGTTATACAGCGGGGCACTCGACAGTTTAAACCTCTGTGATAAATATAACCTTGATGTGCTCGAAGTTTCACTTCACGAAGTTGTAAGGCAGGAAAAAGACTCCGGCATTCTTTATAATGCAACCATGGTGAGGAAAATGATCCCTCGCCCTCACGGCGTCCTGCAAATCAAAACCCGTAATTTCCGCGACGTCTTCCACATATCAAGCCGCGAATTGGAAACAGCGCTGCAAGGGGCTTATGATGAGTTTGGTCTGGAAAACACGGTTATCATTTGCCGCTCGAACAAGGAGGCGGTGCAACTGAATAAATTGATCAGGACAAGGATACTGTTCCGGGAAGATGACCTTGAAACAGGCGATTCGGTAATGATTGTGAGAAATAATTACTTTTGGCTGGGTGAGGATTCGCGGACAGGATTCCTTACCAATGGAGATTTTGCCGAAGTTTTGAAGATAAGTTACCGGGAAGAAAAATCCGGGTTCATGTTTGCAGATCTTGCCTTGCGTCTATCCGATTACCCTGAACAGGAACCATTCGAAGCAAAAGCCATCCTGAATACGCTGTATTCACAGGCACCCTCGTTGACTGCCGATGAATTCAAGGCTCTGTATGACATTTCTTCACCCGGTGCCGGTCAATACGTTTCCGGGGGCAACAACTCTCAGTTTAAATCCGATCCTTATCTCAATGCACTCCAGATAAAATTCACTTATGCAATCACCTGCCACAAATCACAGGGAGGTCAATGGCCTGTAGTCTTTATAAAACGACCTTACCTTGGGAACGGACAGGCTGACGAAGATTACCTCCGATGGCTTTATACCGGTATCTCACGAGCAGTCAAAATTTGTTATTTTGTTGATTTTCTGGAGGAAGATATTTAATTTCCCTTATGGTTAAGGAAAAACAAGCCTGAGTCGTACTTTATTTTAAAAATTTACGAAACCAGATACCTTGCTTTATACCGGTTATTGATTTTGCACCAAGATAATTTTTTTATCTGATGATTCTATTTATAATAAATACGTTCGTGTCTCAAGTACCATAAGGGTATAAATTTTTTAATTTAAATAAATCGGCTAATACCATGAATTATTTATCAAAAACAATCACAGCGATTATCTCCGCTGTTGCTATTGGATTCAGCGTTTATGGACAAAAACCCTCAGTTGAATTCGGCGAAATTTCCGGGGAGGAGCTCAGCATGACAAGCTATGCAAAGGAGCCGGATGCGCCCGCGGTTATTCTCTTTGATTTTTGCATCATTTCCGTTGACATTGATGCGAACGGCATAAAGGCAAATTATAATCACACTCGGCGGGTAAAGATCTTTACAAAAGAGGGATATGATTGGTCTACTTTTTCGGTGATGTTATATCACAATGAATCTCAGGATGAAGAGATCTCCGGCCTTAAAGGATTTACCTATAACCTCGTGGACGGGCAGGTAGTAAAATCCAAGCTTGATAAATCTTCCGTTTTCACGGAAAAAGTTGACAAAAACAAGGACCGTTATAAATTCACCTTCCCCGATGTAAAGGAAGGATCGATCATTGAGTTTTCATACAAAAAATCGTCGGATTACATAAGCCAGATCGATCCCTGGTATTTCCAGAAATCAATTCCGGTCGCCTGGAGCGAATTATACTTCAAAGTGCCAGAATACTTCAACTTTCTCCATATATCCGGCGGTTATGAGGCATTCGCCCAGGTTGACCCACCTAAATCGCAGTCCACCACCGTTTCCTATCATTCAACCGAAAGAAGCGGCAATCTCCGGACGGGAATCAATAGCAACATCTCGACCAGCACATTGACTTTCGATCTTTTCACGGAACACTGGACTGCAAAGGACATGCCCTCGCTTAAAGATGAAAAATATGTTGGGAATCTCAATGACTATTGCCAGAAGATCGAATTCCAGCTGGCTTCAACAAACTTTAACGGCGTCTTTGAGGACCAGCTTGGGACCTGGGAAACAATAAACAGGAGGCTCACTGAAGAGGTTGAAAATTTCGGGAAGAACATGATGAAAAAGAATTTTTACGAATCCGTGCTGGATACTTTGATCAAGGACGGAATGACTCCTGACCATAAAGCAATGGTTATCTCGGATTTCGTGGCTTCCAGCATTAAATGGAATGATATACATGACTATTTGCCTGACAAGAATATCAAGAAAGTGTATGACGATAAAGTCGGCTCTTCTTCTGAGATCAATGCTCTTTTAATTTCGATGCTCAGGGCGGCTGACCTGAATGTTGAGCCGGTTATCATCAGTACACGCGACAATGGACTCGTCCATCCCATTTACCCCCTGCTCAATAAATTCAACCATCTGATTGCATCGGTATGGTTTGGGGACAAAATCCTCTTACTGGATGCATCCGACCCCAATGTCCCGGCCGGAATGCTTCCCCGTAAATGCCTGAATGGAACAGGGCGGTGCATATCTGCGAGTCATAATTCATGGCTTAAACTGGATGCTGCAAAAGGCAATAATGTCATCAATATTTGCACCTACAGGATCGCAGATAATAAGTACATCGGGGAAATGCAAGTCAAAAAAACAGGCTATGCGGCCGTCGATTCCAAAATTGAATTAAAAATGAGCGGGGAAGAAAAGTTTATTGAAAACTTTAAAAGGGCTAACCCGGGATGGGTACTGTCGGGTTATACTCTCGAAGTTTCTCCTGGAAATGCCGATGAGATGAAGGAATCCTATAATTTTGAGACTTCCGATGGATTAACGATCTCCGGAAACCTTATTTATTTCGACCCTGTGTCAGGTACGCGATTTGATGAAAATCCGCTGAAAGAAGATGCGCGAATATTTCCGGTTGACTTCGGCGAGCCCGTTTCCGAAAAATACCTGATTAATATCAAGGTCCCGGATGGGTATGCCGCTGAAGAGGTGCCGAAACCTGTCCGTATGGCCCTGCCCGACAAATCAGCAAGTTTTTCATATCTTGCCCAGGCTGTCGACAGCGTAATCCAGGTTAGTACCACCCTGGAGATCAAAAAAAGCCTTTACCTGCCGGAGGAATATAAAAGTTTAAGGGAATTCTTCAGTATGG
>DATDPY010000314.1:0-6340 GCA_035292565.1 Cyclobacteriaceae bacterium
ACCAGATTCCATTCAATGGACAAATCTTCAAAACGATATCTTTCCCCGGACAGTGGTGATTCCGATTTTGGAACTTGGGATTTGGAATTTGGAGCATGTGATTTGAGATTTTTTGAATTCAGGAAATTACATAGCCGAACAGACATCAAAAAAAGATCATGCTATTTTTGGTTAAGAAATTACTCTTAAGGGCTAAAAGGCCTCGCCTACACCCAGGTATATCCCGTATTGATCACCCGGACCTTTCCCGATATCCATGCGGAGGTTCAGCCTGTCGTTTTTAAATGGCCTGAAACGCCCTCCGATGCCGAATACGTATTTTATATCTCGGAATCCAAATTCAGATAAGCGGGAATTTACATTTCCGGCCGCGGCAAACAGCACTCCTCCCAGCCGCCAGAAAAGATCCCGACGGCCTTCTACCTGGAGATAATATGCATTCCTGTCGATATACCTGTTTTCATGTTCGATCCCACGCATCCGCGTATCTCCGCCCAGGCGAGGTAACCTGTAGAACGGAATCTTGTTCCCGGAAGTAAGTTGGAACACGGCCTGGATTGCAAGGATATTGTCGGAAAAAACTTTTGTAAAATATTTTCCTTCAACCTTCAGGGAAGTAAAAGAATAACCGCTGGTTAGATTACCGGGGTAAGCAAGGATATTGGCTTCCGCCATGATCCCGCGGGTAGGATAAAGGATATTATCGCGGGTGTCGAACCTTACCGATGGCCCAATCCCGAAAATATACCCGCCCTCTGTTCCGGCAATATTCCCCGTATCAAGGATCCCCCCGTCGCGGAAATCATCGAGGTGATCGGCGCTCCAGTCGAAATTTATTCCCAGGAAGGTCTTTTTATGGTATGCACGGGCCAGCTTCCCGTCGATCCTGAAAAACCTGTCCGTGAAACTTTCTTTCGAACTCGAAGTATTGCTGCCGATACCGAAAAACTGATCGGGATAATCGAAATAGCGGATATTGAAATTGATATAATATCCCGTCTTAAAATAGATATCCGATTTTACTGCCGACATGAATTGACCGTTCCATGTAAAAAGGAAATGAGGGACCATGGTGGCCGGCCGCAGGGGGATTTTTGCGGAGTCGTGGCCTGAATTCAGGAGGAAGGCGCCAACAGCACCGAGTTCAAAGGAAGTCTCCGGCGAATATCCCGCGGCAGGATAAAATACAAATTTTACGCGGGGCGCACCTGACGTTTTGGTTGAATCCGGGATATGGGCCATCACGGGACCGAAAATTCCCAGGGACAAAAAGAGAACCAAAAATATTCCCTGAAATTTCATTGAACCCAGAATCTGGCTTCGAACATGAAAGTCAGGCCGATCCCTGCAATGCCGGATGAGATCACCAGTACCCAATCCCTGCGATGCACGCCGAAATTATTTACAAACAGCCATGAAACGATGAGAAACAAGGTGGCGATCAGTACCTGGCTGGTTTCTATGCCGATGATAAAGGAAAACACCTGGAAGCCGATGTCTGTGTTCCGGTTCAGAATGCTTTTAAAATACCCGGCAAACCCAAGTCCATGCACCAGCCCGAAGAAAAAAGCCGGAATATAGCTAAGCTGAAAAATGCTGGCGCTACCGTATTGCTTCCTGAATAAATTCCACGCGGCTGTAAGGAAGACGGTTAAGGAGATCAGGTATTCAGCTACCTCTTCGGGGATTTTGATCAAGTCGAAGGTTGAAAGGAGCAATGTGGTTACGTAAGCAATGGAATAACATAAAATCAGGAGCATAACTTTTTTCCAGTCCCTCATCAGGTAAACTGTGCATAAGGCAATGAGAAAGAGGATATGCTCCACCGAATTGATATTCGAGAAGTGCCTGATTCCAAGATTGAAATATGCCCAGAAAGTATACATTGGAAAATTTTCAGAAAAAATAAATATACCCAACCGAAAATGCCCGGATCGCGGATGCCGGCAAAGGTAATGTGAAATCTTTATATATGATCATAAGGTTATTTTTTGAATGCTGCTGTATGAAGGATTTCCCATTGCTTCCCCGAATGCTTTAACAGGGTTATCCCTCCGGCATGGAATTCATACCTGATCTTTTTATCACTGAATTCTGGCCATGCTTCCCGGAATTGTTGTTTAAGCAGGTCTTTAAAAGCAACGGTTACATGAGGGTTATATGGTCTTCCGGCATTTTTATCAGGGGGGAAGCCCAATTGCGCCGACAGCATATCCGTAGTTCTCAGGTAAAGGTTTTCAAGTGATGCGTTTTTCACCACATCCACATAAATGACACGTGGTACGAAGGCGCCGAAATTTTCCAGTACGACGGGAAATCCAGGCTCATTTCCGGAGAACTGGTCGAGCTGCGAAATGAGAAATTTTTCATTTGATTCGTCGTGATTGAACGGCGGTGCCAGGGTGATATGGGGAGGTGATTTCAACGCGTGCGTGATCCCGAAATTTTCCCTGAAGTATTCCTTAAGCCTTGTTATTTCTTCTCTTATTTCCGGGGGTGGAAGCAGTCCGATAAAATACAACTGGCCAGACTTCATCAGGTAATCAACTTATCCTCAGTCACAATTTAAATAAAAAAACCCGTCTCGCGACGGGCTTTCCAAGAATATGTATCGAGACTTCGTATTAAGACAATGCGGGCTTCGGCTCTTTCTTTTTTATCAGGTCAAGCACGAGGGGAATTGCAATGTAAACTGATGAATATGTGCCTATGATAATCCCAATGATCAATGCGAACGAGAAACCGCGAAGCGCTTCACCACCGAATATGAGCAACACCACAACTGAAAGAAAGGTACACCCCGAGGTGATGATCGTCCGGCTCAGCGTGGCATTCAGGGATTCATTTAAAAGGTCATACATGGGAGCTCCCGGTTTAAGGCGGGTATACTCCCTGACCCTGTCGAAGATAACGACGGTGTCGTTGATCGAATACCCGATCACGGTAAGGACTGCGGCAATGAATACCTGGTCGACCTCGAACATTTTACCTAACAGCCGGGCATAGGCAAATGATACAACGACGATCAGTGAATCATGAATAAGGGCGACGACTGCCCCCAATCCGTACTGCCATCTTTTAAACCTGATCACGATATAGATGAATATTCCGAGGAATGCCAGCAAAACGGCTTCCAGCGATTGCTGTTTGATATCGTCGGCAATCGTAGCGCCAACCTTGGTTGATCCTGAGATTGTAAATGTTTCGCCGGTTACTGTAGCTTGATCCGGCTCATACCTGAGCCCGGTATTTTGATGGATCGCCCGCACAAGGGCATTTTCGACCGTGGTATCGGCGGAGGATGATTCATCATCCACCAGGTAGCTTGTGGTAACCTTTACCGAGTTGCTCGATCCGTAGGATTTCACTTCGGTGCCGGTTCCCTGGAACGCGGCGACAAGGGAAGAACGAAATTTCGTAGGTTGAACAGGATCCTTAAACTGAACTACATACGACCTTCCTCCTTTGAAGTCGACACCCATGTTCAGGCCTCCCTGCATGACGATCAGGATTATTCCAATCAGGATAACAGAGACGGAGAAAACATAAGCGATTTTTCTTTTCCCCATAAAATCAATTTTCGTCCCGAGGAAAAGTTTTTTCGACCAGCCAAGGTCGAATGAAACATTATTTTTCGTACCATTCCTGGTTATCCAGGTTATGATCACCCTGGATATGAATACCGCGGTAAAGACCGAACAGACAATACCGATCATCAGGGTGGTTGCGAAACCCCTGATGGCGCCCTGCCCAAAGATGAACATGATCAGGGCGGTTATAAAGGTGGTAAGGTTCGAGTCGATGATGGTGCCGTATGCCTTGCTGAATCCCTGGTTTATTGCGCTGATCAGGGTTGCACCGCCCCTGAGCTCTTCGCGGATCCTTTCATAAATGAGCACGTTGGCATCGACGGCCATGCCTATCGTAAGTACGATACCCGCGATGCCGGGAAGGGTCAGGGCAGCATTCATCTGAGCCAGTATGCCAAGGATAAAGAAGATATTAAAAACCAGGGCGAGGTTGGCAACCAGTCCGCCGCGGGCATAATAGGCAACCATGAACACAACCGTAGCGAGCAAACCGCCGATGATGGATATCATTCCCTGTGATTGAGCCTGTTTCCCCAGAGAGGGTCCGACAACGGCCTCTTCAACGATCCTTGTCGGTGCAGGGAGCTTCCCGGTTTTCAGGACGTTGGAAAGGTCTTTCGTCTCTTCGATGGTAAAATTCCCCGTAATCGAGGAGTTCCCGTTTGGGATCTCATTTTGCACATTCGGGGCCGAGTAAACCCGGTTATCGAGCACAATGGCAATGCGCTGATTTATATTATCCGCCGTCAATTTTCGCCAGATCTTGGCGCCTGCAGCATTCATCTGCATGGATACGGCCGGTCTTCCCCTATCATCGATATCGGGGCGGGCATCAACGATCACCTCCCCGGTGAGGGGCGGCTGGCCACCGCGCCTGACTTTCAGGGCGTAAAGTTCAAGTACCTCCTCCCCTGTGTCATCCGGGGTCGCGCTTTTCATCCACAGAAATTTCATCGTATTCGGAATGAGGGGCTGGATGTCAGGCCGCTGGAGGATACGGTTAATCTTGGATGTGTCTTTTACGGCATAAAATAATCCATAATTCGACGATCTTCTCAGGGTAAACAAGGG
This sequence comes from Cyclobacteriaceae bacterium, assembly GCA_035292565.1. GTDB lineage: Bacteria > Bacteroidota > Bacteroidia > Cytophagales > Cyclobacteriaceae > DATDPY01. Next base: position 4,662 of record DATDPY010000314.1, read on the forward strand.
GGAGGCCGCCGGCTGCTGCAGCGAGTCTGTTAAAGTGGAATCTCCCGAAAGCTGGGCAGCAAGATCCTCGGCTGCTGAATCCGCTGGCAATCCCTGGAGTGCCTGCGCCAATTCATCAGTCTCGTCTGACGGAGTAGAACCGTCGGAATCAGATAATTCGGTACCATCCGATCCGGCTGTTCTTCCGGATACCAGCAGACTCCGCTGTTCAGCCATAATTTTATTATTCAGGGCAATGAAAACGTTGCCTACCTGGTTCAGGTCATAGACTTCCCAGAACTCAAGCTTGGCCACGCCCTGAAGGAGGTTCCGGATCCTTTCGCGGTTCTCCACACCGGGTAGTTCCACCTGCAAGCGGCCTGAACCCGGCAGGCGCTGAATATTCGGTGAAGATGTGCCGAACTGGTCAATGCGGTTGGTAATGATCTGGAATGACCTATCGATCGCGTCCGCCACCTCGGTGTTGATGACCGCGAGGATCTCGTCGTCGGAAGAGTCGAAGCTGATCCTTCCCCTGTTGGCAGCCGTGGCAAATAAAGGCGCAAGTCGACCGTTGGGATGAAGTTCCCTGAATGATTCGTAAAACAGGGACGTAAAATTTTCCTGACTGTTCCTCTGCTTTTCAGACGCTCTGGCCAGGGCTTGCAGAAATACCGGGTCCTCATTAAAGCCGCTGAGCCCTTTGATAATATCGGCCGGGGCAACTTCGAGCGTGACGTGCATTCCTCCCTGAAGGTCGAGGCCCAGGCCGAGCTGGATTTCCTTTACTTCCTTGTAGGTATACTTTATCCCGAAGAGGTTCCATACGGGTTCATTCCAGACAGAATCGAGGTATCGCTGCTGAAGCTGGTAATTGACATTTCCCAATGAATCCGTTGCGGCATCCCTGGCCTCACTCTGTACCTTTCTCGAAACGAATGTAAACGAAAGATAATAGATGCATAACAGCGTGACAACAACGGTTAGCAATATGGTTACATTTTTATTGATCATAGAAGCTTAGATTTAGAAAATTGTTGATAAAAAATCCGGAATGAATCCTCCGGAGTTACGGGGCCTTGGTGGCTATGATAAACTGGAACAAGGCATGAAAATAATTATTTAAAAAATCAGGATTAAAGCAGACTCTTCTGCCGGAAGAAACAATTTCAATAGGGAGGTTGATGATGATCCTGCAGACATGATCGAAATGGACCTGGTAACTCGCTATCGGCGTATAAACATCAAGTGAATAATCATCGCTCCCCTGGCTGTTCCTTTCGTCATCCTTGCTTGCAGTTTCAACCTGATTTTCAGGGGCAGTCTGCACAGCGGATGTGCGCGTAACTACCAGCAGGAATACAAGGGCGAGGACGGCCAAATGGAACAGGATATTCCGGTAATTTCTGTGGCAGTATGACCCTTTATTTTTCATATGAAGGGCAAAGGTAATATAATATCAGGATTTAAGTAAAATCAGCTCATCTTCATTTCCGGTGCCAGGGCAGATTTGCGATAAAATTATAAAGCGCCGAAATTGCCAGGTCTGTGTCTGTATTGTTCGCGATCACCAGGTCACATTTGTCCCTGTATGGCATGATATACCGGTCGTATGCGGGGATCACATGATTTTCATAGCGGTATAATACATCGCTGAGTTCGTAACCTCTCTCCTCCCGGTCACGGATGATCCTTCTCTT
>DATDPY010000315.1:0-12919 GCA_035292565.1 Cyclobacteriaceae bacterium
GAGATATACGGCGGGGACCATACAAACTGCCTTCAACTATATTTCGGTCATTTGGAAACTGTTTGCGAAGGAAAATTCAGGAACGGTCATTTTAAGGGAGTTGGGCTCATCGTGGCTAAACTCTTTAACATCATCTCACCCGATGTCGTTTATTTCGGGCAAAAAGACCTGCAACAGGTTGCTGTAATCAACAAACTCATCAAAGACCTTTCCTTTAATATCCTCCTTCGAAGAGTCCCTACAGTCAGGGAGCCCGATGGCCTCGCGTTATCCTCCAGAAACCTGCGGATTGCCTCTGAAGATCGGCCCGGGGCCGTCAAGTTTTACCGGGCACTTTTAACGGCGAAAGATCTGCTTATCCAGGGTGCAACTGTTCGTAAAATCAGGCAGGAAGCAGAAAAATTATTTGAAAATGATCCGGTAAACCGGCTTGAATACCTGGAGCTGGTAGATTTTGAAAGTTTTGCTGAAATTGGAGAATATAAAGGTCAACCCTCACTTGCATTTTGTATCGCAGGCTATACAAGAAATATCCGGCTGATCGATAACATCTTGATAAAAGAGTAGATTTGCTATTATAATCACCGGATTAATGATTGTTGAGGTTCTAAAATCGAAAATCCACCGTGCAAGGATTACGGAAGCGGAATTGCATTATGTGGGGAGCATTACGCTCGATGAGGACCTGATGGATGCATCCGGGATCATCGAAAATGAAAAAGTCCAAATCGTAAATATAAACAATGGGGAACGTCTCGATACCTATGTGATCAGGGGGGAAAGAGGGAGCGGCCAGGTATGTCTTAACGGCCCTGCGGCCAGGAAAGCCCATGTAGGGGATATCATCATTATCATGTCGTACGCCTCCATGGAGTTTGAGGATGCAAAAAAATTTACGCCGAGGATCATCTTCCCCGATGAAAATAACCGCCTTCCCTGATATCCATTGAAGACTCTCCAATCTCTCCTGAAATTCACGATCTCATTGGGCATTGGCGGATTGCTTCTTTGGCTCGTTTTCAAAGACCTTAACCTGAAAGAATTATTCAGCAGGCTTGCCTATGTAAAATACAGTTGGATTGTTTTATCCCTCATATTCAGCCTAGTCAGCCATTTGCTTCGCGCTTACCGCTGGAAATTGATGCTTGAGCCTATCGGGTATTACCCAAGAACTATGTCGGCTTTCTGGGCATTAATGGGCGGTTACCTGGCGAATCTTGCATTTCCTCGCCTGGGTGAAGTTACCCGTTGTGCCTTGCTGAAAAAAACCGAAGGAATCGCATTTCCCGCTTCATTCGGAAGTGTTATCATGGAAAGGATAATTGATATCCTCATGCTCCTGGCGATCATTATCCTGGCATTGACACTTCAGTTCGGCAGGATAAGTACTTTTTTCGCAGACCTTGTTTTCGGCCAAAACCAATCTGCCGCTTCTTCATCAAAGCCAGCCTGGATCTTCATAATCATGATTTCCCTCGTAATTATAATGGTGATGATCTGGTCATTCTGGGGAAGGATCAGAAATACCAGGCTTTACAGAAAGATCCGGCCTTTGATCGGTGAAATGATCAATGGAATTTTGAGCATAAAGAAGGTGAAAAACAAGCCGCTGTTTTTCACCATAACGGTTCTGATATGGATCTTGTATTACCTGATGTCGTATGTTGTTGTGTTTTCAGTAAAGGAAACCTCCGGGCTGAGCCCTCTTGCTGGACTGGTAATCCTGGTGGCTGGAGGATTGGGTATGTCGGCGCCGGTCCAGGGAGGATTTGGAACTTACCACGCCTTTGTAAGCAGTGTTCTGATTCTATACGGCATCACCTATCAGGATGGCGTCTTGTTTGCAACACTTCTTCACACTTCCCAGTTTATCTTTATATTGATCGTGGGATCGATAAGCCTGTTGATAAGCTTATTATTGGGCAGAAACAAAACCAGAGATGAGAGTTTCGCAAAATAAAATATATACGCTTAATTTATTGAAAGAAGAATTGAAATCCTGGAAACAGGCAGGCAACGTGGTGGTTTTTACCAATGGGTGTTTTGATATTATTCATCTTGGCCATGTCGATTACCTGGAAAAGGCGAGGCTCCTCGGCAACCGGCTGGTCATCGGGCTGAATTCCGATTCAAGCATCAGGAGGCTAAAAGGGTCAGGCAGGCCAATTCTGGACGAAAATGCAAGGTCAAGGATAATGGCATCCTTTGAATTCATCGACGCAGTTACCCTTTTTTCGGAAGACACGCCGTTCAATTTGATCCGGGAAGTGAAACCGGATATTTTAGTCAAGGGGAACGATTATAATCCTGAAAACATTGTAGGGGCCGATTTCGTTAAGAGCTATGGCGGAAAAGTGATAACCATAGAGCTTATTCCTGGTTATTCAACAAGCGGAATTGTTAAGAAAATTAAAGAAAATTAAATATGGTTATAGCAATTGGAATCTTTTTTATGATCCTCAGCTTTGCCATCAGCTCAAGGCTGAAATCAAAATTTAAAAAATATTCACAAATACCCCTTTCTTCAGGCATGAGCGGGCGGGAGGTGGCCGAAAGAATGCTCAGGGACAACGGCATAACCGAAACCAGGGTAACCTGCGTTCCGGGTGCGCTGACTGACCACTATAATCCAACGAATAAAACCGTAAACCTGAGCGAACCGGTTTATCATGGCCGGTCTGCGGCATCCGCGGCAATCGCTGCCCACGAATGCGGGCATGCTGTTCAACATGCCGTAGGGTACAGCGCCCTTGAGTTCAGGACGATGCTGGTCCCGATCCAGAATGTAAGCGGCAGAATCCTCAATTTCGTCATCCTGGCCAGCATATTTGCAAGCGGATTCATTTATCGTGCTTTTCCGGTAAACACAATCCTTCTGGTTATTATCGGATGTTACCTTGTTTTGACCCTGTTTTCATTTATAACACTTCCCGTTGAATTTGACGCAAGCCGAAGAGCTTTAAATTGGATTTCGGACCGTGGAATTGTTGTTTCACGGGAATATGATATGGCCAAAGACGCCCTTAAATGGGCAGCAATGACTTATGTTGTGGCGGCAATCGGGTCACTGGTAACACTCATGTATTTCATCATGATGTTCCTTGGGGGGTCGAGAAGATAATCAGTTAATGCGTATTACTGACTTTTTGCCCGTGGGCTGGGATTTCAGGGCGAATTGAAGGATGTCGAAAGGCCCTAAAAAAGGATTTAATTGCCGGCTTCATCCCTTAATTCATGGCATGAGAATAGGCCGGGATTTAATCCATTCAGCGTTTTTCTTGGAAAAATTATATTACCCACGCTTAAAAACCAATCATATAATAACTCATCAAATATTACTCTTTATCATTTTTTTTGTACTTTTACAATATACTATTTTGAAAAATAATTTTTTCTATAGTAATTGTATAACTATTCTTTGGGAAAATACCATTAGAGGGTAAGAATACCGGGAAGCGCCATATGGAAGACTATAATAAAATCATAGAATCACTCGGAGTAAAGTACAATAAATCTAAAACGATCAAGGTAATTCAGACCGTTACCAATGAAAGTTATTACGATGTTGAGAATACAATCCTGCTTGTCAATAAGGGAGAAATAAGATTCGGGAAGGACAATTTGGTTGTGCAGGAAGGTGCTATTTTGTTCATTCCGGGAGGTCGAAGCATTTCCATAACCTATGGTACCGGCAAACCGGCAAAATATTCCAGCGAGATTCCGTCAGGTAAGAAGGATGCATACCTGCAAAGCATCGATTATTCAGAGGTTTCCTTTTCAACCCAGGACAATTTCAGTTACCTGACATTTGAGTCAAAGGTTTTTGATTCGGTCAATTTCTTCGCATCGCTCGATATTGAGCCATTTATCATTAAAAACGAAAAAATTGCTGGGCTTATCAGGGTCATCCTGGAAGAAGCGGAATCGCAGGTGGCAGGGAGTGAACGTATCGTGAAACTCATGACCGATTACCTGGTCGTGGAATTGATCCGATATGTAATCAATAATCAGCTTTTTGTCGAGCAACTGGCTACCAATGTCACCTATTTCAAGGACCCAAGGCTGATCAGCATTTTTACGTATATAAAGGAAAACCTTGAGGGCGATTTATCGAATAAGGTTCTTTCGAATGTCGCTAATGTATCCGAAGATTATGTTGGCCAATATTTTAAAATGCTCACAGGGATCAATCCCCAGGACTATATCGAATATCAGCGCATGGAACGGGCTGTACACCTGCTGAGGACCAGCAAAAGGAGCATAAGAGAGATCGGGAGAGAAGTAGGCTATAAGGATACTGCATATTTCTGCAGGCGGTTTAAAATGATGTTTGGGATTCCGGCCGGGAAAATGCGCAAAAGGGAATCGCTGATGAATCTCTAGTGATTGCCCCCCAGTCTGGTTGCTTCGGCGATATCTTCAATAAAATCCGGCATTTCATCGATTTTATTACCTACAACAATGATATCTGCTCCTGCCCGGAGCGCTTCCTCTGCTTTTTCCGGGGAATTGATCCCTCCCCCTACGATTAATGGCTGGTTTGTTACCTCAGAAACAGTTTTAATAATTTTTGCTGACACCGGATTTAGGGCGCCGCTGCCTGCCTCGAGGTAAACCAGGTCCATGCCAAGAAACTCTCCTGCAATGACTGTCGCAGAAATCAGTTCAGGCTGGTCTTGCGGAATCGGGTTCGTAAATGTGATGTATGATACCGTTGAAGGCCGCCCGCCGTCAAGGAGAATATAGGCGGTTGGAATCACTTCGATCCCGCTCGTCCTCAATCCTGGGGCAGCGATTACGTGTTGTCCGATCAGATATTCGGGATTTCTGCCCGATAACAATGATAAAAATAACACCGCATCAGCCTTATAGCTTATGTGGGAAGCATTCCCGGGAAAAAGTATTACCGGGATATCGGTGATTTCACGGATCAGGGAAATGCACTCATCGATATTGTTTTTCAGGAAATAGCTGCCGCCGACCAAAAACATGTCAGCTTTGGTTTTTATAGCCTTCATGATGACCTTCCTGGTCTTATCAGGTTGAAAATCATGGTCAGGGTCGATCAATACCGCGAAAGCTTTTTCTCCTTTCTTTTTTTTGGCACAGATTTTATTGTAGACCGGCTTTATCATCCGAAAGGTTATATTTACTGATTAGGGCCAGCAGGGCCTGTCGTATGATTTCCAGGATGACGATGGTTAGCTTCTCCCTGAATTCATTACGCGAGTCGGAATTGAAAACCGTTTCATCCTTTGATGTTGGTGTATTGTACGTCTCGCTGCCGGTTTCCGCGGGATTTTCCTCACCAGGGCTTAAATAACGGATAACCAGAGAAATTGCCAGGATTAAACCGCCACCGATCAGCCCGATTCCCGAAAAAGCTGATGATCCTGCGGCCGAACCTGAATATTCTTGCTTTAAAAATTCACCGTACTGGTCGGCCTTAGCCTTAAGCTCTGATTTTTTCGCTTGAATCTGATCGATCATGTAAAAAATGATTTACGGTGTCTTCGGTTTTTTTGCTTCTTTAAAAAACTCCTTTAAAATATAATTGAAAATCAATTTCTCCCGGAACAGGTAAAGCACCACTCCCAGAACCAGGTAAACAGATGCCACAATCAGAAACCCGGCATTCTGATTTGAAATGTACGAGTTAATAATCGCCACAAAAAAGAAGCTGATAAATATGAGGAATAACATGGCAACCTGCAAGAGTATAAACAGCAAAATCATGACCCCCAGGGCCCGGGCAACTTCCTCTTTAAATTGTATCTTGTACAATTCAATTTTTGTTTCGATGAATCCTACAAGGTTGTCGAATATATTATCCAGCTTTAACAATTTCAGTAAATCGAACATAATATTGGCTGAGGTTTTGTTGGGACTCAATAAATGTATTAAAATATATTGACTGAAAATTAGTTAAGAATCGCTTGTTATGTAATTTTTTAAAGAAATAAATTAACCGGCTGCCTGGAAGAACTGAAAGGCATATACCATGAAAAATAATCCTCGTCATGAACTTAAAGCCAGCCATGCCATAAGGCCGGGGCCGATTTCGAGTGAGTTTTCATCGATATCGAAAGTTGGGGTATGGACCGATGAGGTTATGCCCTTCGCCTCATTGCCAACGCCTAACCTGTAAAAACATGCGCCGATATGCTGTGTATAAAATGCAAAATCCTCTGCGGCCATCCAGATATCAAGGTCAATAACGTTTTCCGGGCCTAAGTATCTTTGAGCAAGGTCTTTCGTTTTCATGGTGAGTTCCGGATCATTCTTCAGGTACGGATATCCGTGGAGAATCTCGATGATCACCCTGGCGCCCATTCCTTCGCCGACGTTTTGTGCTATTTTTCTGATCTTATCATGGGCCGATGCTCTCCATTCTTCGTTCAGTGTTCTAAAAGTACCTTCGATATAAACTTCATCCGGGATCACGTTCGTGGCGCCGTTCGCGATCACTTTTCCAAAGGAAAGGACCGATGGAATTTTTGGATTTGCGTTTCTGCTTACAATTTGCTGAAGGGCAATGATGATATGCGATGCAATGACCACCGGATCTATGTTGATATCCGGCATTGCCCCATGGCCACCCTTTCCGATAACCCTGAGATAAATTTCGTCGGCGCTGGCCATATATAATCCCGGTTTGAATCCTACTTTACCTGCGGGGAGCTGGGGCATTACATGTTGTCCCAGAATAAATGACGGGGAAGGGTTCTGTAATACGCCTTCCCTGATCATCAGGGATGCCCCGCCGGGCGCTTTTTCTTCACCGGGCTGAAAAATTAGTTTTATACTCCCTTCAAGCTCATCCTTTAACTGTTCTAATATCCAGGCGGTTCCCAGTAATGATGAGGTGTGCACATCATGCCCGCAGGCATGCATTACCCCGTCGTTCATTGACTTGTAGGGAACGTTATTCTTTTCCTGGATGGGGAGGGCATCCATGTCAGCCCGAAGCGCAATGACCTTATCACTTTTTTTCCGTCCTTTGATCAGGCATGTCACGCCCGTTTTCGCAATACCCTCGGAGGGCGAAAGGCCGAACTCCCGCAATTTTCCGGCTACGAATTTGGCCGTGTTGTATTCCTCAAAAGAAAGTTCGGGGTTGGCATGCAGATGGCGCCTTAATTTTATTACCTCGGGATGAATCTGCCGTGAGAATGATTTAATCCTTTCTGATAGCTCCATATATTATCTGAAATTGACCGCTTCAGGCACAATGATGGCATTGGGAAAATGTTCCTTTAATTTAAGGAGCGTCCGGTATGCTTCAAGCTGGCTTAGATATCTTCCTACCTTTACCCTGTAGGAAGGAGGGGAATACTCAAGGATCGGCTTTTCGGAAGGAAGTATCCGGTATACCTCGAGCCTGGCGGAATCCGCCGATTCCCTGCTGTTGCTCATATGCACCTGAACGGTAAACTGGGAAAACTGGGTTTTCCGGTTGATCTCTACCATGCTGTCGAGAATGACATTGACATCGCTTGTAACATCAAATACCGGTATGGTTACCGCATGCTCACGCCGGTTGTTTACTATTGGTTCCGGACTTAAATATTCTTCCGCCTGTGGCCTGTAAGCTGTCAGGTCCTCAAAATAGGAACCCTCCTGCGTGGCGGCTGGAAGGGTTTTCCGGGCACAGTTATCGAAAAAGATGGTGCTTATGGCAAGCAATATAATGATTGCAGACTTGTTCATCATTAATCGATGATCACACATTTATTGTTGAGAATATCCTCTTCAACCTTTTTATATTTTACATCTCTTTTAATGGTGCCATCTGCATATTGAACATTCACCTTATCATTCCTTCCGGCTACTTTCTGAGATTTTACCGGTTCCGATTTCTCCACCGGCGGACGGTTCCGCGGATCGGCTTTCTGGCCACCCCCGCTCAGCAGGGACCTGCTTTCCTCTTTCGTTTCCCTGGTCTGCTGCCTTGCCCTTCTTTGCCGCCTGGCTTCCTGAACCTCATCAGGTTCCTGAATAGGTATGGAAGCCTTCATCAGGAATGAAATCGTATCATTATTTACCTTATTGACCAATTGCTTGAATAATTCAAATGATTCAAATTTATAAATCAATAGCGGGTCTTTTTGTTCATAGACTGCATTCTGGACCGATTGTTTCAGATCGTCCATTTCGCGCAAGTGTTCCTTCCAGGCCATATCAATGAACGCCAGGGACGCATTTTTTTCCAGCGAAAGGATAAGATGCCTGCAATCGGATTCCACATTTTTTTTCAGGTTTGAGGCAATTCCTATCTGTTTCAGCCCATCGGTAAATGGGACAAGGATCTCCTCCACGGTTGCACCCCTGGTTTTGAAGATATCCTTAACAATGGGAATTGACCTTAACCTGATGGCATCATTTTTCTGGCTGTAGTGCTGTAAAGCTGCATTAAAAAGTTCCTGGGTCATGGATTTCTCTTCCTTATGCTCAAGGTCACCCGGATCTAGGTGAAAATCGATTCCGAAGGTACCGATCACGTTAAGCTTGAATGCTTCCGCATTACCGGCCAATTTTGCCTGGGAAACTATTTCTTCTGCCGTATCATAGATCATATTCATGATATCCACCTGAAGGCGGTCCCCATATAGGGCGCTGCTTCTTCGCCTGTAAATGACAGTGCGTTGTGAATTCATCACATCATCATATTCAAGAAGCCTTTTCCTGATGGAAAAATTATTCTCTTCCACCTTTTTTTGCGCCCGTTCGATGGACCGGGTCACCAGCGAATGCTGGATGACTTCACCCTCCTTCAGTCCCAGCCTGTCCATGATCTTGGCAATCCTTTCCGAGCCGAAAAGCCGCATCAGGTTATCTTCCAGGGAAACAAAAAACTGGGATGTACCCGGGTCGCCCTGCCGGCCAGACCTCCCCCTTAACTGCCGGTCGACCCGTCGCGATTCATGTCTTTCGGTTCCCAGGATAGCCAGACCGCCCGACCCTCTTGAATCAGGAGTTAACTTTATATCTGTACCCCGGCCTGCCATGTTCGTGGCGATGGTCACCGTTCCGGGCTTCCCGGCTTCCGCAACGATCTCCGCTTCTTTCTGGTGCTGCTTGGCATTCAATACCTGGTGCTTTATCTTTTTCAGGGCGAGCATCCTGCTCAGGATCTCAGAAATTTCAACCGACGTGGTACCTACCAGGACCGGTCTGCCTGCCCTAATCAATTCTACGATCTCTTCAACTACAGCATTGAATTTCTCCCTGGTCGTTTTAAACACTTTATCTTCGCGGTCGCCGCGGATCACATTTACGTTCGTGGGAATTACGACCACATCGAGTTTGTAAATGTTCCAGAATTCTCCCGCTTCAGTCTCCGCGGTTCCGGTCATGCCTGCAAGCTTGTGATACATCCTGAAATAATTTTGCAGGGTAATCGTTGCATAGGTCTGCGTGGCATCCTCAACCTTGACATTCTCCTTGGCCTCGATGGCCTGGTGCAGCCCGTCGGAATACCGCCTTCCTTCCAGCACACGCCCGGTCTGCTCATCGACGATCTTTACCTTCCCTTCAATGATGATGTATTCCGTATCCCTTTCAAAAAGCGTATATGCTTTCAGCAGCTGGTTGATCGTATGGATACGCTTCGATTTTTCTGTGTAATCCTTGATCAGTTCTTCTTTCTTGAGCAATTTCTCCGATTCGCTGAGGCTCGTATCGTTCTCCAGCACAGCAATTACCTGACCGATATCGGGCATGATGAAGAATTGGGGATCCTCCCCTTCGCCGGTAATCAGGTCGATGCCTTTTTCCGTGAGCTCAATGCTGTTGTGTTTTTCCTCGATGGTAAAGAACAATTCCTTATCTACTTCAGGCATGAGCTTAGCATTATCCTGCAAATAATAATTCTCTGTTTTTTGAAGGACCTGCCGTATGCCGGTTTCACTGAGGTATTTGATCAGAGGTTTATGCTTGGGAAGCCCACGATGTGCGCGGAGAAGTGCAAGGCCGCCGTCTTTTTCATTCGGTTCGCCGATCAGTTTTTTGGAGTCGATCAATAGTTGTGTACAAAGTTTCTTCTGAGCGTCGACCAGCTTCTGGACGCGGGGTTTTAGAAGATGGAATTCATGCTCATCACCGCGGGGAATAGGTCCTGATATAATCAGGGGCGTCCGGGCATCATCGATAAGCACAGAGTCGACTTCATCGACCATGGCAAAATGGTGCTTTCGCTGTACAATATCCTCCACCTCCCGGGCCATATTGTCGCGGAGGTAATCAAAACCAAATTCATTGTTGGTGCCATATGTTATATCAGCCTGGTAGGCCTTCCTGCGCGCATCTGAGTTGGGCTCATGCTTGTCGATGCAGTCTACAATTAACCCATGGAATTCGAAAATCGGGCCCATCCACTCCGAGTCGCGCCGGGCCAGGTAATCATTGACAGTTACGATATGAACACCCCTTTTGGCCAGGGCGTTAAGGAAGGCCGGGAGGGTGGCTACAAGAGTCTTGCCTTCGCCTGTTGCCATTTCTGCGATCTTACCGTGATGCAGGACCACTCCGCCGATCAACTGCACCTCGAAATGTACCATATCCCAGGTTATCATGTTCCCCGCTGCCATCCACTGATTCTGCCAGATGGCATAATCATCTTCAATCTTCACATGAGGCGACCTCGCGGCGATGGTTTTATCATGGAGGGTTGCCTTAACCTTAAGCTGTCCGTTCTCCTTCAATCTTCGGGCTGTTTCACGCACAATGGCAAATGCGGGCGGTAAAACTTCATTGAGGACGACCTCCAGTTCCTTGTTCCTGTCCTCTTCCAGCTTATCGATCTCATTGAAAATATTTTCTTTTTCCTGCAGGGAAAGGGAAATATCGGATTCGGCTTTTTGTTTATTTGCATTTATCCGCTCATCGAATCCCTGGAGCCGCGTATCGATTATGGATTTTATCTCCTGTGTCTTTTGTCTTAGATCATCATCGCTGATCGTATGGATTTTCTCGTATTCCTCAATCGCTTTTTCAATATACGGCTTGATGACCCTGATATCTCTTTCAGACTTTGTCCCGACTACCCTGGCAATGGTTTTTGTAATTAGTTCTATCATGGAAGGGATCAATTGTGCTTAATTTCAAAATTACATTGTTTTTGAAAGAATAGGTAATCGCACCGGCTAAATAACCGGCCTTAACAGCATGATGATGATTTATGAAAAAGTATCAATAGATGAGGCTGTGCTTCACCATATATTCGGCGATCTGTACCGCGTTTGTGGCGGCGCCTTTTCTCAGGTTATCGGATACGATCCACATATTTAGGGTGTTTGGCTGCGTATCGTCCCGTCGCAGTCTTCCAACAAATACCTCATCCTTTCCCTCTGCAACGATAGGCATCGGGTAAACTTTGTTGGCTGGATCATCCATCACAACAACCCCTGGTGTTTCTTTAAGCAAGCTGCGAACTTCATCAAGGGTATAATCGGAATAAAACTCGACATTCACGGCCTCGGAATGGCCTCCAAGCACCGGAACACGCACCGTGGTGGCTGTTACCTGGATGCCGGAATCGCCAAGGATCTTTTTTGTTTCATTCACCATTTTCATTTCTTCCTTTGTATATCCGTTATCCAGGAAAATGTCGACCTGGGGAAGTACGTTAAAATCAATCCTGTATGGATAGGCCATGGGCCCGTCAACCCCTTTGCGTTCATTCATTAACTGGTCGACCGCCTTTTTCCCGGTCCCGGTAACAGCCTGGTAAGTGGAAACAACAATCCTCCTGATCTTATACTTCTTATGCAGGGATGAAAGGGCAAGGACCATCTGGATTGTTGAACAATTGGGATTGGCGATGATCCGGTGATCAATCCTTAGTTCATGCCCGTTAATCTCTGGCACAATCAATTTATGATCCGGGCTCATTCTCCAGGCTGATGAATTGTCGATGACAACCGTCCCGGCGGCTTCAAATTTAGGCGCCCATTCTAGCGAAACGCTTCCCCCCGCTGAAAATAAAGCAATATGAGGCTTCGCGGCAACTGCATCGGGAAGGCTGATTACCTTGTACTCTTTTCCCTGATAACTGATAATCTTGCCGACAGATCTTTCCGAAGCTACCACACAAAGTTCATCAAATCGGAATTTCCTTTGGTCCAGCACTTTCAGCATTTCCCTGCCAACCAATCCTGTAGCCCCTACCACTGCAACTTTCATGACTTTAAAAGTTAATTTTTTTGAATTTTAGTGGTACAAATATCTGCCAACTTTGGTATATTGGGATTGATTATGAAAAAAATTGTTTCAACCGGCTTCATAATCCTGATCCTTTATTTTAATTGTTTCCCCCAGATCTTCGATGACTTTGCAGATGGGGAATACACGAATAATCCGGTTAAATGGGAGGATCCGGCAGGGAGCTATGTGGCCAGTGACGGAATGCTGAGCCTGTCAGCCGCGACAGGTACCGAAAAAGCGTACATCCGGACAAAAAGCAATTATTCGAAGGAAGCCGGCTGGGAATTCAGAATAAAGCTTGACTTCAATCCATCGGCTTACAATTATGCGGAAATTTACCTGACCGCCGATGGACCCGACCTTGACGGACATGTAAACGGGCATTTTGTGCGTATCGGGGGAGCCAGAGATGAAATCTCACTCTTCAGGAGGGACGGATTCCCGGACCAGGTAATAAAATTAATTGATGGTCCCGACGGCATGACGGATCTTGACCTGGTGAATCTCAGGATCAGGGCGACAGTCGCTATAGACGGAATCTGGCAATTGTCGGTGAGCGATGCATCGGATAATCATTACATACCGATCGGCAGCGGGGTTGACCCGGACATCCCCTCGTGCAATTATTTCGGCATCCTGTGCTTCTTTACCCCGAGTCGTAATGATAAATTCCATTTCGATGACATAAGGATCACAGGCATGGAAATAGCCGACT
>DATDPY010000316.1:0-12587 GCA_035292565.1 Cyclobacteriaceae bacterium
TAATGACCGAGCTGGCCCGTCCGGGGGAAGATGCTTCGTGGAGGTACTATGCATCGGGCCGGAGGATTGCATGGAAAACCGGGACGAGCTTTGGAAATCGTGATGCCTGGTCAATCGGCCTCGACCGTAATTACCTGGTAGGGGTATGGGTGGGTAATGCCGACGGGGAGGGGAGGCCCGGTCTGACAGGGGCTGAATTCGCTGCCCCCCTGATGTTCGATTTATTTAACCTTGTCGCACGCGGTCCCTGGTTTGAAACGCCCGGCAGTGATCTCAAAGAAATTCTTACTTGCAGGAAGAGCGGATTCCGTGCCTCGGTCAACTGCGAGGATACCCTTATGATCAAAGCTTCGTTGAATGCACTTAAGTCGCCCTTATGCAGTTATTGCAAACTGATCTTTCTCGATCCTTCAGGGCGGGTCCAGGTAAACGCCGATTGTGAAAGTTCCGGGAATATGATCAGGAAAAGCTGGTTTGTACTGCCCCCGGTGCAGGAATGGTACTTTAAGAACAGGGACCCATTTTACCGGGTGCTGCCGCCTTTCCGGAAGGATTGTATTTCGGGAAGCCCCATCCCGGCTATGTCGCTTATATACCCAAGGGATTATGCCAGAATATTTGTACCTCGCGAATTGATCGGGGAGATGGGCAAAACCGTTTTCGAAGTGGCCCACAGGCACCCAGGAACGACTGTTTTCTGGCATATCGATAACCAGTATGCCGGTATGACGAAAAATATTCATCAGTTGGGACTATCTCCTTCGGAAGGCGATCATATCCTTGTTTTAGTTGATGAGCACGGGGAATACCTGAAAATCAGATTCCGGATTATTTCCGGAAACCAGCCATGACCGGGCACCAGGATAAATTTCCCGGGAAATCCGGGCTGAAAATATCCGGCTTTCCATATTTCTTTCCCGACAAAACCTTCCGAATTCGGCTAAAAATCCAATTTTGCAGAAAATAGAATCAGGGTTTATAATTAAAGTTTGATATTCTTTGTATAAATCGATAAAAATTTATCTTTGCACCTCTTTACAATTCAAAAAGGGGAGATTATATGTACTGGACACTTGAATTGGCATCTTATCTTGAAGATGCTCCATGGCCTGCAACCAAAGATGAATTAATTGATTATTCAATCAGGTCAGGGGCGCCCATCGAGGTGGTTGAGAATCTTCAGGAACTGGAAGATGACGGACAGCCTTATGAGAGTATCGAAGAAATTTGGCCAGACTATCCGACAAAGGACGATTTCTTTTTTAACGAGGACGAATACTGAGGCGGCCTGGACCGGGATCCCGGTTTTTCAGCAAAGCTTTCGCAATGACCAGGTCTTCAGCGGTGGTAATTTTAATATTGGTGTAAAATCCCGGGACGAGGTATACCTTGTATCCGGCTCTCTCAAACACAATAGCGTCATCGGTCATCAATGGCAATTCGCGGCATTCATAAGCTTTTTTTATTTTTGGAACCCGGAATGTCTGCGGAGTTTGGATCAGGCAAAATTCCGACCTGTCCAGGGGAAGGGAAATATCCTTTTCGATTTTCCGGATGGAATCTTTCAGCCAGATTGCCGTAACTGCGGATCCTTTGGAAGAAGCTGCGGCGAAGGAATTACTTATCGTTTCCCGGTCGATCAGCGGCCTGACACCATCGTGGATTGCAACGATCCCATCACCTTTGATTAGCTTCAACCCATTCCGCACAGACTGGAACCTTGTTTGCCCGCCCACTGCCAGGTGAACCGGAATTGAGAACCTGTACTGCGCACATAAACTTTTCCAGTACGGGATATATTTTTCGGGAAGGACCAGCACAATATACATATTCCTGGCGTATTCATGGAAAGCCAGGATAGTATGCATTAATACAGGGATCGATCCAAGCTTCAGGAACTGTTTGGGAATTTTGCTGTTCATTCTGGTACCGGTCCCTCCGGCTACGATGAGAGCGTATTCCCTGAATTTTTTCATGGTACAAAATAAAGAAAAAAGTAATGAAAGGTTTTTCCTGTGAGGAAAATGCGGTAACAGGATCTTTCAGACGATGAGCATGCAATCGCCGTAGGCATAAAACTTATATTTATGTTTTATAGCGACTTTGTAAGCTTCCAGGATAAGATCATAACCTCCGAATGCGCAGGCCATCATCAGCAAGGTGGATTCCGGGCTATGGAAATTGGTGATCAAGGCATTGCAGATTTTAAACTCGAAAGGCGGGAAAATGAATTTGTCGGTCCACCCTTCATTTGCTTTAAGGCGGCCCCCCGCAGAAACCGAGGATTCAAGTGTGCGCATAGAAGTTGTTCCAACGGCACAGACTCTTTTTCTGCTATCCAGGGCATTATTTACGGCAATCGCACAATCCGAATCGATCCTGTAGTTTTCAGAATCCATCTTATGCTTGGTCAGGTCTTCTACATCGACCGGGCGAAAACTGCCAAGGCCAATATGGAGAGTGATCGGCTTGATCACAACGCCGAGGATCTCGAGGCGTTTCATGATCTGCCTGGTAAAATGAAGTCCTGCTGTTGGAGCCGCTACGGCGCCGATATGCTTTGCATAAATGGTCTGGAAACGATCGCGGTCGGCCGCCTCCACTTTCCTTTTGATATATTTTGGGAGCGGTGTTTCGCCCAATGTATCGATCAGTCTGGTAAATTCGGCATCATCACCTTCAAAAAGGAAACGGATCGTACGGCCCCTGGAGGTAGTATTGTCGATCACTTCCGCTACGAGGTCGCCATCCCCGAAATAGAGTTTGTTTCCGACCCTGATCTTCCTGGCCGGATCCACGAGTACGTCCCAGAGATGCATGTCGCGGTTTAATTCCCGCAGGAGGAATACTTCGATTTTAGCTCCTGTTTTTTCCTTGTTTCCGTACAATCTTGCAGGGAAAACCTTGGTGTCGTTTATGACAAAAACATCCCCCTCCCCGAAGTAATTGACAATATCCTTGAATTTCTTGTGTTCGATTTTTTCCGTGTCCCTGTGCACGACCATCATCTTAGCTTCATCCCTGTTTTCTGCCGGATATAAAGCTATTAAACCAGAGGGCAAATCAAACTTGAATTCCGATAATTTCATATGTAATATTATGCATTAAGCCGGGCCTTACTTCGGATTTTGGTGAGCAAAGCTATATATTTTGAATATATAAAGTCTGAAATTTTGCTAATTTGTTGGGCTGGTTTGTTACTCATAAGAGATGAAGTTTATGCTTTTTACGAGGCTTGTATTTGAGAGTTTCAGGTTTGCCTGGAATGCCCTACTCGTAAATCCGCTGAGGACGATCCTGTCGCTCCTCGGCGTTACGATTGGCATATTCGCTATCATCGGCGTATTTACCGTTGTCGATTCACTTGAACGAAGCATTAAGGAAAGCATGTCATTTCTCGGCGATAAGGTTATCAGAGTGGAGAAATGGCCATGGACGTTTGACGGCCCATACCCGTGGTGGAAATATATGAAACGCCCGCAGGCAACCTACAATGAGTTTAAGCACCTCGAGGAAAACCTGAAGGCCTTTTCAGGAATCGCAATGGTTGCGGTACGGGAAAGGGTTGTGGCTAAACATAAAAATAACAGCAAGGGTGAAATCGCATTTTTCGGAGTAACCTACGGCTACAGCGATGTATTCGAAACGCCGGTTGAAAAAGGAAGATATTTTTCTGCCGACGAGATCGAGATCGGCCGGAATGTCGCCATCCTTGGATCCAAAGTGGCGGATGGTCTTTTCGGGAGTAAAGATCCGATCGGGAATGAGATCATGATCAAGGGAGCGAAGTTCGTAGTCATCGGCGTAATGAACGCACAGGGTGAAAACCTGATTGACGCACCCAGCAACGACGATTATTGTATCGTCCCTTATATAGGATTTACCAAACTTTATTACAGCGGCCGCAGGAGCGGTGTGGAATCGGTGATCGCGATGAAGGGATTTGAGGACGATGTAGGTCTGATCAGGTTGGAAAACGAAGCCCGGGGCATGATGCGTTCCATCCGGGGATTGCGGCCTCTTGAAGAAGATAATTTCGCCCTCAACCGCCCCGAATCGATTGCCAATGCCATTGGCAATGTTTTCGATGTCCTTGGTATCGCGGGCTGGATCATCGGAAGCTTTTCGATCCTGGTTGGCGGCTTCGGCATCGCCAATATCATGTTCGTTTCCGTTAAGGAACGAACGCATATTATCGGAATCCAGAAATCGATGGGGGCCAAAAATTATTTTATCCTGTTCGAATTTCTATTTGAAGCGATATTCCTCAGCATTATCGGCGGCGCCACCGGACTTCTGCTGGTATTCGCCGTAACCTTTCTACCGACAGGGACACTTCAACTGGCTTTGTCAGTCCAGAATATCGTTCTCGGCATCGGCGTCTCCTCCGTTATCGGAATGATATCCGGCATCGTTCCAGCTGCGGCAGCGGCGAGGCTTGATCCGGTTATCGCGATCAGAACGGGGGATTGACCATAGCTGTTGTAAACGCCGGATTGAACATTTTTGCTTTTATCCCGGTGACAGTACCTGCACCCCGTCATAGCCAATCAGCCTTATTCTTCTGCGGCTACCTTTGCCTTGATTTCCTTCTCGAGTTCTTCCACCAGCTCAGGATTATCTTTTAGAAGCGCTTTAACCGCATCGCGTCCCTGTCCGAGCTTGTTACCCTTATACGAAAACCAGGATCCGGATTTCTGGACAATATTCAATTCTACTCCAAGGTCGATGATCTCCCCGATTTTCGAGATCCCTTCCCCGTAAATGATATCGAACTCGACCACACGGAAGGGTGGAGCGACTTTGTTTTTTACCACCTTCACCCGGGTACGGTTTCCAGTTACATTTTCCTCAGCTTCCTTAATCTGTGCCAGTCGCCGGATATCGAGCCTGACGGAGGCGTAGAATTTCAATGCGTTTCCTCCTGTGGTCACTTCGGGATTTCCGAACATGATACCGATTTTCTCCCGGAGCTGGTTGATAAAGATGCAGGCACATTTGGTTTTGCTGATTGTGCCTGTAAGCTTCCGCAATGCCTGTGACATAAGCCTGGCCTGTAACCCCATTTTGCTTTCGCCCATCTCGCCTTCAAGCTCGCTTCTTGGTACCAGGGCCGCAACGGAATCGATGACGATGATATCAATCGCCCCCGACCTGATCAGGTGCTCCGCAATTTCAAGGGCTTGTTCCCCATTATCAGGTTGTGAGATCAGCAGGTTCTCCGTGTCGATCCCCAGTTTTTCCGCATAGGTTTTATCAAAAGCATGTTCGGCATCGATAAAGGCGGCAATACCGCCTTCTTTTTGAGCTTCGGATATGCAATGCATAGCCAGTGTGGTTTTACCCGATGATTCGGGTCCATAGATCTCGATGACCCTCCCCCGGGGTATCCCGCCTATTCCCAGGGCAAGATCAAGACCAATTGAGCCGGTTGATATGGCAGGTACATCAACAATTTTTTCATCGCTCAGCCGCATCACCGTACCCTTCCCATAGGCTTTGTCGAGCTTATCGAGGGTCAGTTGAAGGGCTTTCAGCTTCTCGGAATTGTCACTCATCTTTAGTCTGGTTTGAATCGTGAAAATAATTGTAATGTTACCAATAACCAATTACTTTTCATTACAAATGTTGAAAAGAATTAACTTTAAATCGCGATCCATCGTATCTCCCCGATTCATGACGAAATATTTTATTTATCTGTTGATCCCTGCGATGCTGTTTGTTCCGGGTCCCCTGCAGGGACAGGTAAATAACCAATTCTTCCATGAATATAATCCTGTCGATTCGGGCTGCATAAAAAGCCTGAGGTTCGGCATCGACTTGCTTGGATTTCAAAAGAATAATGAATATTTCAACGACTTTGTTGATGGATATTCATTGTTCGGGTACCAGTTCCGGCCTTATTTATCGCTGTACCCGGTTGCGAAAGTGAGGGTCGACGGAGGGATTTTTCTGCTACGTGATTTTGGCGGTACGGAATTCCGTCAAGCGGAACCTTATTTCATGTTCAAATACCTTTCCGGAAATTTTTCCTTTTTATTCGGGAACCTTGAAGGATCGTTATCCCACCGGATGGTTGAACCTGTTTTTGATTTTGAAAGGATAATTTACCGGAGGAATGAGCAGGGGCTTCAGGCGAAGTGGGAATCGGAGCGCGTATTCCTGGATGCCTGGATTGATTGGGAGCGATTCATTGTTCAGCACAAAGACACAACACAGGAAATTTTCAGCGCCGGAATATCCTCGGAATACAGGTTGTTTTCGACCGGCCGTCTCGTTCTTTCCCTGCCTTTCCAGGCAACAGCCCGTCATACTGGCGATCCGATCAACATTACCGACAGGCCGGTGTTTACCATATATAATAGCTGCATTGGCATAAAGACCGAGTTTATTCCGGGAAGCCCGAGCTTATTCAAGTCTGTACGCCTGGAAGGATATTCAACCGGGTATAAACTTGATGACCCGAATTATTTAATACCTTTTTATGACGGGTACGGCTTCATGGCAAGCCTTTCGGCCGACACCAGGTTTGGCGACCTGAATATCACGTACTGGGAAGGAAATGAATTTTATTCTCCGCTCGGCACGCCGATTTACCAATCGGTATCATCAACCTATGCAAGGGACCATTATACCGAAGATACACGCAGCCTGATCATTGCACGGTCGAGCCTGGAATTAAAACTTGCCGACGGTATCAAGATGCTGCTGCGGTTCGAGCCGGTTTACGATTTATCGAACCGACGGCTCGACCACGCCGAATCACTTTACCTTAGGCTCACCACCGACTGGCACCTGTTAAAATTCTGATCCATGTGGAATTTTATCAAGCTTTTAATCATGCTGGGCTTGCTGGCAGTTTTTACTTCCATCGTATATTACCGCGAGGAGGTGTTATACGGGCTACGGCAGGCAAAAGGCCAGTTGAAAATCATTTTCAATATTGTAAGCGTGGAG
Source organism: Cyclobacteriaceae bacterium (assembly GCA_035292565.1). Taxonomy (GTDB): domain Bacteria; phylum Bacteroidota; class Bacteroidia; order Cytophagales; family Cyclobacteriaceae; genus DATDPY01. Next base: position 6,958 of record DATDPY010000316.1, read on the forward strand.
GAAATGCTGGAAGACCCGGGCATCCCGGATTCCGATAAAACAAAGATCCGTATGATCGGTGAAATTGCGGATTTTGCGGAGCGAAGACTTGGGCTGGAAGCTGAGAAAAATTATACAACCTTTTACGATCAGGGTAACCTGGAGCTGATGTGGGTTGTTACGGCATGCCATCCATTCAGGCTTGAGGCTTATGAATGGAAATTTCCGCTTTTCGGGAAATTCTCATACAAGGGGTTCTTCGAAAAAGAATCAGCCGAGAAGGAGGAGAATGACCTGAAAAAAATGGGCCTCGATACCGACATCGGGAATACAAGCGGCTGGTCTACGCTGGGGATCCTGAAAGACCCGATCCTGTCGGGGATGCTGGCACGCAACGAACGAGGCCTGGCTGAGCTGATCATCCACGAGCTTACACATGCCACGATATTTGTAAAGAATAATATCGATTACAACGAAAACCTGGCGAGCTTTGTGGCAACTTACGGGGCACTTTTATACCTGGAAGAAAAGTACGGAGAGGATGCAAGGATCTGCGACACCTTCCGCCAGCGAATGGATGACCGGAGGAAATACGATGAGTATATCCTGCGCTCATGCAGACTTCTCGACAGTCTGTATATAGACTTTGATGAGGGGATGCCGGAAGAAAAAAAACGGGAGCTGAAGGATGAATTAATTTCCGGAATCGTAGCGAATATCGATACCGTTTCATTTTCACCGCCGTATAAGGAAGCCGGATTTTTCGCCGGTGAAAATCCCAATAACACCTACTTCATGGAATTCAGGCGTTATCGCGGCATGCAGTCGAAACTTGAGGAAGAATTGAATTCAGAATTCAACGGCAACATTGTTCAATATATCGATAACCTGAAAGATAGAAACTGAAAGGATTATGCCGGTGTCTGACGAAAACAGCATCATTAATTTTATGTTAAATTTTTACCATCATGAAAGCAATCAGGCCTTTTATTCCTATTTTTAGTTCTTAATTCCTATTCCTGCATATATGCATCAGGGGAAAAGTTATAAGGTGCTGGTAGTTGACGATGAAGAGGATATCCTGGAACTTTTAAAGTACAATCTGAAAAGGGAAGGATTCGAGGTTAAAACCGCATTGAACGGGGTTAAGGGCCTTGAGATAGCTCGCGAATTTCATCCTGACCTGGTGATCCTCGACATCATGATGCCCGGGCAGGACGGGATTGAGACATGCCGACAGCTCAGGGAATTGCCCGAACTTATCGGTACATACATTATATTCCTGACAGCCCGGGTTGAGGAATACAGCGAGGTGGCTGCATTTGATTCCGGGGCCGACGATTACATCACAAAACCAATAAAGCCAAGGGCGTTGATCAGCCGCATCAATGCCCTGTTCCGGAGAAAGTCTGACCCGGATAAAGGCGAGAAGACCATCGGCATCGGCAGCCTGGTAATCAACCGGGAAAGTTACACGGTTACGATCGATGAACAGACCATAACGCTTCCCAAAAAAGAATTTGAACTCCTGTATTACCTTGCCCGGCATCCCAATAAGGTGCTGACCAGAGATGAGCTGCTAAAAAATATCTGGGGCTCGGATGTATATGTGCTTGCCCGGACGGTGGACGTCCATATCAGGAAAGTAAGGGAAAAAATCGGGGATGGATATATCACAACCATAAAGGGTGTGGGCTATAAATTTGAAATCTAAGGAATATGCTTTTTAGCTTCCGGATCACCGCTCTTCTGATCGCTCTCACCGTTGCATCCCTTACAACCATAATCCTGCTGATGATAAAAAATTTTTCGACCCAGAATCTCGTTTCAATATGGGTAACGGTTTTTTTTGCTTCCTGGCTGTTCATATACCTTGCATACAGGTATATCATTATAAACGAGATAAAAAAAATTCGCAAGATGCTGGAACGGATCCGGAAAGGCGATATCGGATATTTAAAAAGCGCCAGCAAAGGACACAGGGACCTCCTGATGCAATCGATCAACGAAATATACTCGATTGCCAATATTCAGCAGACTGAGATCAATGAATTGAAGAAAATGGAAGCTTACCGCAGGGAATTTCTCGCCGATGTATCCCATGAACTCAAAACCCCGCTGTTTGCTGCCCAGGGTTTTGTCCATACCCTTCTCGATGGCGCAGTAAAAGATAAATCCGTGAGGATCAAATTCCTGAAAAAGGCTGCGAAAAGCCTGGCGGGCCTCGATAAACTGGTCCAGGACCTCATGATCATTTCACAAATGGAGGCGGGTTTCGTGAAAATGAGGTACACCAATTTCAATATTTTCGAACTGGTCGAGGATGTATTTGAGCAGTTCGATGGAAAGGCGAACAAGAAAGAACTATCGTTATGTTATTCAGAAAATACTTCCCGGGATGCGATGGTCTATGCCGACAGGGAAAGGATTTTCCAGGTAATGATCAATCTGGTTTCCAACGGCATAAAATACGCCATCGAAAAAGGCGGAAAGGTAATGGTCGGCATTATCCCCCGGGAGGGCCAGATAGAGATCGAGGTTTCAGACGACGGGATCGGCATCCCCCAGGAAGACCTCAGCCGGATTTTCGAACGATTTTACCGGGTGGAAAAAAGCCGTTCGAAAGATAAGGGCGGCACCGGCCTCGGCCTTGCTATTGTCAAGCATATCCTTGAGGCACATAACCAGAAAATCACCGTGACCAGCACGGTAGGAAAGGGCTCAGTATTTCGTTTTGGACTGGAGGCTTCAGTGAAATAGTTGTCAAAGGGCAGTTGGCAATGATCCTGCTCGTAAAGAAGCAGGATTTAACCAGTAACTTGTAACTAGAAACAAGTAACAAAGTCGCACATCGGACAGAGCCTGAAAAAGTGACCCAGTGGATAACTTTAGTGACATGCCAGCTTGAAGGGGAGGTTGTAATCAGTCATCGGGATTCAGTAACTAGGAAAGAGAATTAACTTTTTACCAATTATCGGCTCCTGTTAATATTGATAATAAATTCCTCAATATTCTCACAAACCTTATCGATCAGCACCGTCCTGGCCTCCAGGCTCGCCCAGGCATTGTGCGGCATGATCAGGAGCCTGTCTTTATTCCGTACTCTGGTTAATGGATTATCCGGAGCGATTGGTTCTTTGGTCAGCACATCGAGAGCAGCCCCGGCGATCAAGTTTTTATCCAAGGCATCGGCAAGATCGGTTTCATTGACGATACCTCCCCGGCCCGCGTTAACCAGGTATGCCGTGGGTTTCATATTCGATAGTTCCGTCCTGCCGATCAGGTTGCGGGTATTATCATTCAACGGGGCATGGATCGAGATGATGTCGGACCTGCTGAGAAGTTCTGGAAGGCCTACTTCCTTATACGCCAGATCGTGGTTTTTCCCCGAAGTCGAATAATAAATAATCTCCGAGCCGAATGACCGGGCAATTGTTGCCACTTTTTTACCAATGGTTCCCAAACCGATAATGCCGAAGATCTTTCCATGAAGCTCAATAAAAGGTCTTGCGAAATGCGTGAAGATCGGGCTTCCGGCGTATCTTCCCGATTTTACATAATCATCGTAATATTTTACCTGCCCCATGAGGTAGAACAGCATGGTGAATGTTGTTTGTGCGACACTGTTTGTGGAATAACCGGCAACATTTTTGACCGGGATGCCCATCTTACCGGCGTAATCCAGGTCGATATTGTTCATACCCGTTGCAGTGACGCATATCAGCCTGAGTCTTGGTGCATTGTCCATAATGCTCCGGTCGATGACTACCTTATTGGTGACGATGATATCGGCATCAGCCGCCCGGGTCAACGCTTCGGAAGGAGTGGAGGTGTCATATAATGCCAGCTTCCCGAATTTTCCAAGCTTTTCAATATTCGGCACATCGCCTACCGTGCTTTTGTCAAGGAATACAATGTTTAACATGATATTAAAATAAGACGAACTTCCATAATTCACAATTGGTTATGGACAACTTGCCATTTGAATTATAAGGAATGATTTAGTAAATTGTAAGTATTCGGCGAGTTCCCCCACTGTGATTACCGACAACTATTCATGACGATATTAATAATACAGCATATATTCCTGCTATTCAATTTGATTTGGTTATTCACCGAAAGAATTACAATAAACGTCCTTCCAGGTTGCGAGGGAAATAAAGCGAAAATGCAAAGAGAAAATATCAATCAATTAGTGCACTTGTAGGATCTGATGATGAAATAAACCAGGAATTCTCTAAAGAAAATGCAATGGGATCATTTGTAATTAAAAGGAATCAATTCGGACGTTATATAAAGATTCAATGGGAAAATCAAAAAGCCTGAAAGCACCACTTACCATCGTGTGTCTTGTGAACCAGGAAAAGTTAAAGAAATCTCTCCGTAAAGTTTTTGAAGTCTCAGGCTATCGGCTGTACGCCGAATTTATCCCCACTAGGCAAAAGTTTACGCAATTTCTCAGGAAGTCTGAGCCTGATTTTATTCTGGCCGATACCGAGCTGAAGGATTTACCCGGGACCGAAGCTTTTAAGATTGCAAAAAAAATACGCCCGGAGATACCCTTTATTTGTCTGACCAACGCTGAAAATGAGAAAATTGCCAACAAGCTTTTGCAAATGGGCGCTGCCGACCTGGTTTTTAAAGACAGGCTGAATAGATTTTCATCGGCCATAGAAAAAATACTGGAAACCGCCAGTGAAATGGAATCGCGCCGTAAGATCGAAGCAGCGCTTCAACTCAGTGAAATACGTTTTCGTTACCTGTTCGAAAATATGCTGGAGGGGTACGCCTATTGCAAGGTCATTTTGCGGAAAGGCAAGGTAACGGATTTCACCTATATCGAAGTCAATGATGCATTTGAAAAGCTGACCGAGCTGAAAAATGCGGCAGGCAGGAAGGTTTCCGAAGTGATCCCGGGGATCCGGAAAACCAATCCCGAACTGTTCGAAATTTACGGCCGTGTGGCCATGACCGGAATTCCCGAAAAGTTCGAAACCTGGGTGAAAGCGTTGGGGATATGGCTTTCTATTTCGGTGTATTCACCACAAAGAGAATATTTCATAGCGGTCTTCGACAACATTACCGCTAGAAAAAACTCGGAGAAGGCGCTGCAGGAAAACGAGGAAAAATTCAGAAGGCTGGTTGAAATTATGCCGGACGGGATCGCGGTACACTCCGATGGCAATATCGTTTTTGTTAATCCGGCTGCAGTCACGATTTTGGGTGCTGAAAGCCCGGGCGATCTGCTGGGAAAACCGGCCATCGGATTCGTCCATCCCGATGACCGTGAAAAAGTGATTAAAAGAATCTCCGGGGTGCTCAGCAAAGGGATGACGTCGGATGTTACTGAAGAAAGATTCCTCCGCCTTGACGGCAGTGTAATTTTTGTGCAGGTGGTTGCTGTTTCCACTACCTATCAGAATCGACCTTCGGTGCAGGTAATTTTCCGTGACATAACCGAAAGAAAAAAAGCCGACGAAACCATAGCCGGTGAACGAAATTTGCTGCTTACCCTGATCAATAACCTGCCGGATTATATTTATGTGAAAAATACCGAAGGTAAATATATCCTGGGAAATGCAGCGATTATCCGACTATTGGATTTAAGCTCGCTTGATGACCTGGTCGGGAAAACAGCATTCGACTTTTTT
>DATDPY010000317.1:0-20267 GCA_035292565.1 Cyclobacteriaceae bacterium
GGTGCTTGATGTTCAGGGTGATGGCGATACGGGTTCCGTCGGGTCCAATAATGCCCTGGGTTGGTACAGCCTGGGAGCCATCGGAGTAGTTTCTAATGGCGGGATCAGAGATACCGATGAGATCATCAAAGAAAGGATCCCGGTTTACCTCGACATGGACAACAGGGGACGCGGGATCAGGCCGGGAAGGAATGAACTGGAATCCCATAATAAGCCGATAACCGTTGGCGGCGTCCTGGTAAATCCGGGCGACGTAGTGGTTGCTGATGGCGACGGGGTGGTTGTCGTTCCCAGGAAATATGCCAAACCGGTTGCAGAATTTGCCAGGATAATCCTGGATGGAGACAAGGAAGGCCGCCGGAATCTCTATAAAAAGCTTAATATGCCTCTGGATAAGACGGTTGAGTGACAGCGCTGAAACATAACCGGGAAAATATAAAGGGCCGGATCCGGCCCTTTATTCATTGTGGTGATGAGTGGAATCGAACCACCGACTCACGGATTTTCAGTCCGTTGCTCTACCATCTGAGCTACATCACCCCGTAAAAAGTGGTGCAAATTTATATAAATTTATCATAGGCCCAAAACCTTCCGGAATTTGATTTGAATGGAATTCCGGAATAACAAAAGTTACCCCGTTTCGTTTTTATTGAAACAGAAAGCCATTTAACATGAGAATGAAAATTTCCGACCTTTCCCCGGAAGCAAGGGTTTGGATTTACCAATCGGACCGGATACTCAGCGAAAGCGAAAAAGTGCTGATCCTTGAAAGGACAAACCGGTTCCTCGATCAGTGGTCGGCCCACGGCGACAGGCTAAAGGCTTCAGCAGGTCTTTATTATAATACATTCCTTGTCATTTCGGTGGAAGAGACTGAAATTGAAGCTTCAGGCTGTTCAATTGATAAATCCGTTGAATTTGTCAGGCAGCTGGAAAGAGACTTGAATATCAACCTTCTAAACAGAGAGATCGTAGCTTTTCTAAATAACGATGCTATCCGGCTGGAACCTCTGAATTTGATCAAAGACCAAATAAAGGCCGGCAAAATAAATAAGGAGAATATAATATTTAATAATTTAGTAACAACCAGGAGGGAAATGGATACCAACTGGAAAATTCCATTAAAGGAATCCTGGTTAAAGAAGTATTTGCCCCTGCATTGAATCTGATGAAGCGCTTATTACTCATAGGATTTTTGCTCGTGCCCTTATTCATATGGTCCTGTAATATGAATAAGCTGGTAATGAAAAAAGCCAACAAAAAATTCAACCGGGGAGAATATGAAGTGTCTATCGACCTGTATCATAAAGCCTTGAAAAGAACGGCCGTTGCCGGCGAGGCAAATTTTTATATCGGAGAATCGTACAGACTTTCGAACAGGCTGAAGAAGGCGCTTCCTTATTACCAGGCAGCCATAAAGAATAACTACGACGAAGATATTGCGAAATATTACCTCGCCCAATCATTGAAAGTTAATGAAAAATACGATGACGCCATGAAGATCATCGACGACCTGAGCCAGCATGCCCATGATGAAGAGGTAAAGAAACTGGTCGCTATAGAACTGAACAACCTGGAAGAATTAAGCCGGCTCCTGAATTCGAAGAATTATTTCAGGGTAAAGAACCTTACCGAGATCAATACCCCTGAAGCCGAATATGCCCCTGTTTATAATAATGGTGATCTATTCTTCACGAGTTCAAGGAACAGCAACAAGATATATAAAGCCACCGGAACTGGATATACCCGGATCTTCCAGGTAAAGACAACAGGTGCAAGAGTAGACCTGAGTACGTTAAAGTCGCTTGATGCTGTCATTAACGATGAAAATGCGAATGAAGGTTCGGTAACTTTCTCCTCCGATGGCAGGACGATGATCTTCGCCAAAGGGAACACCGGGAAAAGAAGAGGGGCCAAGGATGTTGACCTGTTCATAACCAGTTACCGGAGAGGCGGCTGGACACCGCCCAGGATACTTACGATCAGCGATCCCAGCGCCTGGGACTCAAGTCCATCCCTGAGTTCGGACGGACGTACCTTGTATTTCTCTTCGAACAGGAACGGCGGGTTCGGCGGGACCGATATCTATTCCTCAACCCGCGATGGCAGGGGAAGGTGGGGCAACCTGAGAAATCTTGGACCTGAAATCAATACGCCGGGAAATGAAATGTTCCCTTATTCGGCCGATGATGGCACATTATATTTTTCATCCGATGGTCATCCCGGGTTCGGCAACCTCGACCTGTTCAAGGCAGAACGTCGGGAAGGAAAACTGGTAGCCAGGAACCTGGGAAGCCCTATCAATTCATCTTCCGACGACTTTGGGTTGTATCTGTTTTCTCCAACAAAAGGATTTTTTACTTCGAACCGTGATGGAGGCAGCGGTGATGATGATATTTATACATTCGTGAATGATGATCCCGATCTCAAAATCGTTAATTATTACCTTACCGGGATCACGGTCACCTATGATGATGACGGCAATGAGACTACTCTTGGCGGAAGCACCGTGAAACTGCTGGACGAAGCGAACCAGCTAATCTCGGAATTCCTGACCGGTCAGGATGGGAAATTCTCTTTTCGGGTTTATCCCGAAGAAAATTATAATATAACCGGCCAGAAATCGGACTTCCTCACGACCCGGGTACCTTTCTCAACCATCGGAAAATCAATCCCTCCCGATTCGCTTACAAAATTAATAACCGATCATTATTTCCAGATCAAAGTCCCTCTCGATAAAATTGTCATCGACAAAGCTATTGTTCTGGAAAATATTTATTACGATCTCGATGAATGGTATATCCGGCCCGACGCCGCGCTTGAACTGGATAAGCTCGTTGCTATATTGAATGATAACCCAGAAATTAAAATTGAGCTTAGCTCCCATACTGACAGCCGGGCAACTGCCGATTACAACCTTGAATTATCCAAAAAAAGAGCCCTGGCGGCCGTGGAGTATATTATTTCGAAAGGCATCGGACCGGACAGGATCATCGCAAAAGGTTATGGCGAATCCCAATTAATCATATCGGATGAATATATCTCGCGACAGGCAACTGAAGTTGAAAAAGAGTCAGCCCATCAGAAAAACCGCCGGACTGAATTCAAGATCCTGGAATACACTAAAATTGACGAAGAATTAGCCGATCAGGAAGAAGACGACGGCACCGGTGGTGAAACGGTGTGGGAAAAGGAAATCGAGTGGGACCAGTAACTGAGGAATTTAATTGCCCCGATAAGCCTCTTGTTTCAGAGGCTTTTTTATTTTTACAAATATTTCATCTTTATCAACATGGATGACAGGTATCTCAAACGCGGCGTTTCATCTTCCAAGGAAGACGTTCATCATGCCATCCGCAACGAGGATAAGGGACTATTCCCCAATGCTTTTTGTAAAATCCTGCCCGACATATTAGGGAATGATCCGGCATACTGCAACGTGATGCATGCCGACGGAGCCGGAACCAAATCTTCGCTGGCATATATATACTGGAAGGAAACCGGCGATCTCTCGGTCTGGAAAGGGATCGCCCAGGATGCCATCGTCATGAATACAGATGACCTGATATGCGTTGGCGTTACGGACGAGATGCTTTTATCATCCACCATAGGCAGGAACAAAAAACTGGTTCCAGGCGAAGTAATTGCACAGATCATCGAGGGGACCGGAGAATTCATAGAGCAAATGGAAAAATTCGGGATCCATATTAAGAGCTCCGGAGGAGAAACAGCGGACCTTGGCGATCTTATCCGGACCATCGTTGTTGACAGCAATGTGGTATCACGGATAAAGCGTGACCGCCTGATAACCAACGACGGGCTGAAAGACGGGGATGTGATTGTTGGTCTGTCATCCTCCGGACAGTCGGTATACGAGAATTATTTCAACAGCGGGATAGGGAGCAATGGCTTAACCTCATGCCGTCACGACCTGTTTTCGCGGTACTACGCTGAGAAATACCCGGAATCGTTCGATGCCGGACTGCCGTATGAATATGTTTATTCCGGGAGGTTCAAGATTACGGATAAACCGGAAGGCGCCCCCGGCACCATTGGCAAACTCGCTCTTTCGCCCACGCGAACCTACGCGCCTGTCGTCAAAGAGATACTAAAATCTTACCAGGAAATAATCCATGGAATCATCCACTGCAGCGGGGGCGGCCAGGTGAAAGCGCTGAATTTCCTCAATGGATTCAGGGCGGTAAAGAATGATCTTTTCCCGGCCCCCTATCTTTTCCGGCTTATTCAAAAGGAAAGCAACACGCCCTGGGAGGAAATGTACCGCGTTTTTAATATGGGACACCGCCTGGAAATATTTTTACCGGGTAAATATGCACCTGACATCATTGGTATTGCTGCCCATTTTGGGATTGAAGCAAAAATCGTTGGGTATCTCGAAAGATCCCCCACGCCCGCTGTCGAAATCAGGTCTGAGTACGGGAGCCTGGTTTACAGCAAATAATTCCGGATTCAGGCGATTGGCATATTTGACATTCCCAGGATCTGGGCATAACCGTATTTTGCGTTATTTACATTGTAAAACCCAGATAATATCCTGTGAGCGATTACCGTTAAGACTAACTCTTCCTCGGAATTATGCTCCTTTCCAATCCAGAATACCCTTTTAGGGTGTTTTTTCATATCCCGGACGTAATCAACTGCCTCGCTGTACTGCTCCTGAGTGAACGAGAGCGTAAAACATGTTGTTACCTTTTCCATTTTTGAGTATTTTGCCCTTAAAGATTACACGATACCGTGACACATGATTTAGTAAACGATTCCCTAATTTATTTTACGTTTAATAAAAAATCAAGTTCTTTCTTATTATTCAAGGGCGTTGGCTCCCCCGACAATTTCATTTATTTCCCGGGTTATCGTTGCCTGGCGGGTCCGGTTATAAGCGATCCTCAATTCATTTAACAGATCGGACGCATTTTCGGTGGCCTGGTCCATAGCTGTCATTCTCGCGCCATGCTCGGAGGCGTTTGATTCGAGAATGTTCTTGAAAAATTGAATGGTCAGGGATTTGGGTATCAGCTCTTTTACAATGGCTTCTTTATCCGGCTCGAAAATGAAATCCCGGTTTTTTTTGTTCCCGTTCTTACTTTCCCTGTCGGCAATAGGCAAAAATTGTTCAACCCTGAGGATTTGCGTGGCAACATTCTTGAACTCATTATACACGATCAATACCTTGTCGAACTCCCCCTTTTTAAATCCTTCTAAAACATAATTAGCGGCGGCCTGTACTTTTGGAAAGTTCAGCCGGTTGAAAATATCCCAATGAGCATCAATGACATTGAATTTCCTTCTCCGGTAAAAATCATATGCTTTCTTCCCTAAAGGCATAATAAACAGTGAATTATTCTTTACGCTCCCTGAATAATTCTCCTCAATCAGGTCTCTCACATTTCTGAAAATGTTGCTGTTAAAACCTCCGCACAACCCCCGGTCGGAAGTGATGGGGATAATCAGGATCTTCTTTTCCTCCCTCGCTAAAGCGTACTCCGATTCATACGAGCCCTCAAGCGATTGTACAGACTCATTCAGAATATCATATAATTTTTCGGCGAATGGCCTCATTTGCAGGATCTTGTCCTGAGCCCTCCTCAATTTCGATGCAGCCACCATTTTCATGGCCTTGGTGATCTGCTGCGTCGAAATGATCGACTTGATCCTGTTCCTGACTTCCTTTAATCCCGCCATTTTATTATATTAAATTCTATACAAATTTGGAAGCGACCTCGGTTGCAGTCTTTTTTAGAATCTCTTCTTCTTTTTCGGTAAATGCCCCTGATTTGAGGGTTTGCAATACATCCTTATGAAGATTTTGCAATTCCTGGATGTAATCCTTCTCGAAATCTTTGACCTTTTCGATGGGTAAATTATCGATAAATCCCCTGGTTGAAGCATAAATTACGGCGATTTGAAGCTCAACCGGTACGGGCGCATACTGTGGCTGTTTCAGTATCTCCTGGTTACGGCGGCCGCGGTCAATGATCAGTTGTGTGGCTTTATCGAGATCGGACCCGAATTTGGCAAATGCTTCCATTTCGCGAAATTGTGCCTGGTCGAGCTTAAGGGTACCTGCTACTTTTCGCATTGATTTTAACTGTGCCTTTCCCCCAACCCTGGAGACCGAGATACCGACGTTAATGGCTGGCCTTATCCCCGAATTGAACAGGTTGGTTTCAAGAAAGATCTGTCCATCGGTAATCGAAATTACATTGGTCGGGATATAGGCGGAAACATCGCCCGCCTGGGTTTCAATGATGGGCAGGGCGGTCAGAGATCCTCCGCCTTTAACAATATCTCTGATGGATTCCGGTAAATCGTTCATTTTGCGCGCAACATTGTCGCTCCGGGTAATTTTGGCTGCCCTTTCGAGGAGACGGGAATGCAGATAAAAAACATCTCCCGGATATGCTTCCCTGCCTGGAGGGCGCTTGAGCAACAGCGATACTTCCCGGTAAGAAACTGCCTGTTTCGAAAGGTCATCAAATACGATCAGTGCCGATCTTCCGGTGTCCCTGAAAAATTCGCCGATGGCCGCGCCGGTAAATGGGGCAAAAAACTGCATTGGGGCAGGCTCAGATGCACTGGCTGCAACGATAATTGTATATTTAAGCGTATCGGCTTTTTCGAGGGCTGAGTAGATCTGAGCTACCGTTGAAGCTTTTTGTCCGATTGCCACATATATGCAATATACCGGTTCGCCACGGCTGAAGAATTCCTTTTGATTTATAATTGTATCGATGGCAATTGCGCTTTTGCCTGTCTGGCGGTCGCCGATGATCAGCTCGCGCTGCCCCCTGCCTATCGGTATCATAGAGTCGATCGGCTTTATACCCGTTTGAAGGGGTTGATTTACCGGTTCCCTGTATATTACACCAGGGGCTTTTCTCTCGAGGGGCATTTGATACAATTTTCCGGTAAGAGGCCCCTTCCCGTCGATCGGCTCTCCAAGGGTGTTAATTACTCTTCCAAGCATGCCCTCCCCAACTTTTACTGACGCAATTTTGCCGGTTCGGCGTACAGTATCTCCCTCCTTGATCAAGTCCGATTCCCCGAATAATACGGCGCCAACATTATCCTCCTCAAGATTCAGCACCAATGCGGTCACACCATGTTCAAATTCGAGCAATTCACCTGATTGTGCCTTGGTTAGCCCGTAAATTCTTGCCACACCATCGCCTACCTGAAGGACTGTTCCGATCTCCTCCAATTCGGCTTCTGAACGATAATTCGATAATTGCTCACGTAATATCGCCGATACTTCATCCGGTCTGACTTCTGCCATATTGAAAAATTTTGACTATTTAAACAATTAACTTTTGCCTTAGATCACTGAGTTTCTTGGCGACGGAGTCATTGATTTGACGATCTCCTATCGTTAAAATATAACCCCCAATCATATCCTTGTTGATGCGCTCGGTGAACTCAATATGTTTATCTTTTCCCTCTTTCTCTTTAATAATCTTGATTATCTGATTTTTTTCCGCCTGGGTCAGGTGAACCGGCGATTCCAGGCTCGCTACCAGGATCCCTTTATATTCCCTGTACTTTTCAATAAAAATGTTGGCAATTTCAACCAGAAGATCTTCACGATTCTTCCTCGTTACAATTTCGATAAAGCTCATGGTAAGCTTACTAACCTTGGATTCAAATATTTTCTTCAGGATGACTCCCTTTCGGTAATTAGGTATTACAGGATTTCGTAAGAAAAGAGTCAATGGCCTCGTGTTTTGGCAAAGGTTCAGGAAAAGGTCAACATCCTTCTTCACTTCTTCAACCTTATGCTGATCGATGGAGAGTTCAAATAATGAACGGGCGTACCTGACGGCGATCCTGTAGCTTGCCATTCGATGATCAGTTTAGTTTTAAGTCCTTTAGGTATTCATCAATAAGATTTCTGTGTTGATGTTCTCCGGTAAGAGATTTGCGAAGTATTTTCTCTGAAATAGTAAGTGACAGCTCAGCTACCTGGTTTTTAATTGCAGACAAAACAGCGTGTTTTTCAAGTTCGATGGTTCGCTTTGCATCCTGGATCATTTTATCCGTTATTTTCCCCACATCCTCTTTGGCTTCTTCCCTGATTTTGGTAGCGATAACGGTAGCTTCCCTGATCAGGTGGTCTCTTTCAAGCCGGGCTTCAGCCAATAATTTCTCATTGTCGGCAATCAGTCGATCCATTTCATCCCGTGCGAGGTCCGCGGCCTTAATCGCATCTTCGATAGACGCTTCCCGGGCTCTTAAGGCGTTCATGATCGGGCGCCATACAAATTTTGACAAGATGAATAATACCAGGATAAATGTAACAGCCTGCCAGAATATCAGGCCGATACCAGGAGTTACTAGTTCCATTGCTTGTTTAGTTAGGTAAAATGAGCCTGTAAGTGCCTACTGCGAACATACAGGCTCTGAAATCATTAACTTTTAAAAGAAATGAGCAGGCAGATTACGACGCCGAAAAGGGCAACACCCTCGATCAGGGCCGAAGCGATGATCATGGCTGTCTGGATCTTGCCACCGGCTTCAGGCTGTCGGGCGATGGATTCCATTGCCGCGCTGCCGATCTTGCCGATGCCGATACCTGCGGCTAAAGCAACGAGGCCGGCGCCTATGGCCGCTCCCATCACTGCGATGCTCATATCAAGTAATAAGAAATTTAACATAGTTTATAATTTTAAATTAACAAAAAGGTTTCTCATTCATGCTTCGCACCTTCGTGCCCGCCATGATGCTCGGCCACTGCACCTCCAAGGTACATCGCCGACAGGATGGTAAAAATAAATGCCTGCAACAGTGCTACGAACAGTTCCAGGAAGTTCATGAATATCGCAAACAAAACACTCACGGGGCCAATCCAGATGCTTTCAAAAATAAAAATTATGCTGAAAAGGCTCAGGATTATTATGTGACCTGCTGTGATATTGGCGAAAAGACGAACCGTCAGCGAAAAAGGTTTTGTAAATACACCGATCATTTCAACAAGCGGCATGAGGGGTATGGGAATTTTCAACCACCACGGAACGCCGGGAGTATTGAATATATGTCCCCAGTACGCCTTGTTTCCGCTGATCTGGGTAAGTATGAACGTAAATACCGCAAGGGTCATGGTAACAGCTATATTTCCGGTTACGTTGGCCGACCCTGGAAGCAGGCCCATCATATTATTGAACCAGATAAAGAAAAATATGGTGAGAAGGTATGGAAGGAATCTTTCGTATTTCACACCGATATTGGGCTTGGCCACTTCATCCCTGATAAAAATGATAATGGGCTCAAAAAAAGATTGTACACCGGAGGGGGCTCCCCCGTCATTTACACGATATCCTCTTTTTACACGAAAGAAAATCCAAAGCATCAGGATCATGCAAATAAACATCGATGCTACATTTTTCGTAATCGAGAAGTCAACAACGCTTCTTCCCTCTTCAACCGGAATGATGTGATCGCTTTCCATCCTGTATCCCCGGTGTTCCACCAGCGCATGATGGTTGTCGAAAAAATTCCCCGAAGAAAAGATTTCGATACCGCGGTCGGAAGAATATAGAATTACCGGAAGCGGGATTGTCCCATAGTGGCCTTCCCATAAATGCCAGACATGGCTGTCTGCTATATGATGCATGATTAATTCGGATGGATCAAATTTTTCATCCTCCGAAGAAACTTCCGCTGCATTGCAATAAATTGACGAAATCAAAATGATTAACGAAAAAATCGCAACTTTATAAAAAAATATTTCTGATTTTGAGTTCATTACTCATCATCATGTTTGTGACTGAAAGTTAGTTATTAAGTAATATAATTCAAATCCAAGGAATAATAAATAAAGTGCCAAAAAGTTCGAAACAAAGATAACTTTGTTTTCGATATTAAGGTATAAGCCGGCTGCAACAAACAGGACTGCCAGCAATAATCTTAATATCATCACAATAAAGTAGTATCTGGTGAATAATTCGACGTTTTCCGCGGTTTTAATCAAGATCAGAATTATCCCACCGGCAGTGATCAGGTAGAAAAAAGCTGTCATTATCCATGCCCATTGGCTGATTAGAGCCGCGTTGAGCCATTTTATACCCAGAATGACAAGGATGAGGAAAATCGTAAAGTAACTGACCTTTAAAAGAACGGGAATCCAGGAAGGCATTTTCATGATTTCGGGAGACTTCTGATGAGCAGGTACAGGCTGGCGAAGATGAATAATAGAATGAATATCGCTGTGAACACCGGATATTTCAAATTAAGCCATTGATCGGTTTTCATGCCGAGCCATAAGCCTATGAGGATGGCCGCTATCATTTGAAATGCCAGGCTGGAATAACGGGCATACTGATTAATGCCGCCCTTTTCCTTAAACTTTTCCGGCAAAGGCTTCTTTGGGGATTCCGTTTCCACCTGCTGGAGAAGATTGGTTATATACTCCCATTCTGCACGAGCCGTTAAAGGCAGCCCCGGATTCGATGATGAGTTTTCCTGTTGTGATATCTCCTTTGATCACCCCTGACGGCTTAATGATCAGTAATTCGGCCACTTCAATCTTGCCGGATACCTCTCCTGCAATTTCAGCGTTTTGCGCTACAATGTCTCCTTCAACATACGAAGAATGGCCAAGCGCCACTTTGGATTTGCTTTTTACATTCCCGATAATCCTGCCTTCAACCCTGATGTTTCCAAATGTGTCAATGCCCCCTTCCACCGTTGTTCCCTTCCCAATAATATTGCTGGAATTGCTGAGTTCTTCCTCGGTAAATTTTTGGTTCTTATTATTGAACATGATATTATAATTTATAATGAAACAAAATCTTCCGGATCAACAGGGTTCCCGTTCATCCACAATTCAAAATGCAGATGAGGACCGGTAGTCAGTTCCCCCGTATTGCCGATAAAAGCAATAATCTCTCCTGCACTCACTAAATTACCAACTTTTTTTAATAATGCTGAATTATGTTTATAAACCGAAATCAGGTTATTCCGGTGCTGTACGACAATTACGTAGCCTGAATCCTGTGTCCATGAGGCAATAAGCACCGAACCGTCGGCAATGCATTTTACCGGTTCATCGGTCTTCGCAACGATATCAACCCCGTAATGCTCTTTCCTGAGATCAAAGGGTGCGGAGACGATACCAGATATCGGCGAAAAGAGATATATATCCTGGAATTCCATGGAATACTGGGTATTCAGCCCAGCATAAAGATCGCCTTGTTTTTCAAACTCAACCCTGATCTGGGAATCGATGGGCGTTAGGTAGTCGAGATCAGCTTCTCTGAAAGACGCAGGGTTTTCAATCATGATGGATGCAGTCGAATCAAGCCCCTTGAAATCCTGGGTAAGAATGCTCTTGAATGTATTGATGAACATTTCCTTCCTCATGGCTTCATACTGCATGGAATCCACCTTGAGGGAAAGTTCTATGATCCTTTTATTCGCTTCGGTCACCGCATATCTGGGATCGAACCATTGTGCAAGAAGAGTCCTTGCAAGAAACAGGCTGGAAATGATGGCTATTACCGAGAAGATGAAAATGATGACAATGAGTTTGGCATAGGTGAACCCTGCCGCAGGAGTCCGCTCAGAAAGATTTTCTTCATTTCTGATAATTAACTGATATTTGGTAGTCAGCCAGGAAGAGAGTGTTTTTTTCGAACTCAAGGGGGTTAAGATTTACCAAGGGCAAAAGTAAATAATATACCTAAAATGCCTGCAAATTTGTATTAATTATTAATTTATTGCGTTAGAATGATGTTAATTTCCTTCGGAATTGCGTAAGATATCGAATATCATTTTAGCTGGTATTGCCTGTTCAGCTATCCTATCCTGCTCGGCTGAAAAAAATAACTTTTTTAGCCGGAATTATCATAATACGACTGCCAGGTACAACGCATATTTTATTGCCAGACTAAAACTCAAAGAGGTTGAATCGGTTATTGAAAAAAATCATGTGAACAATTATAATGAGATCCTGCGCGTTTTCTCTGCCATTGATTCCTCAACGATTCAAAGTGAAAAAAGTCAGCTGCAGGACTGCATCCGGAAAGCCTCTATAGCTATCCAGCGACACCCGAACTCAAAATGGGTCGATGACTGCTATATCCTGATCGGAAAGGCACGATATTATACGGGCGATTTTATAAATGCCATTGAAACTTTTAAATACGTTAATACAACAAGTGAGAACGACAATGCCCGGCATGAGGCGCTTATCATGCTCATGAGGGTCTTTATTGATCATAATGAAGATAATAATGCCATGGCAGTATCCGATTATCTCAACAAGGAAAAATTAAATTTCGAGAACAGGAAAAAACTCAGCCTCACCAGGGCTTATTTTAACGAGAAGTTTGAAGATTATGACAACGTTGTCAAGTACCTCGTTGAATCCGCCCCGTATCTCAGGAAAAAGGAAAATGCCGACAGGATACATTTCATCATCGCCCAGATATACCAGCTCAAAGGATTTGACGCTGAAGCTTATAATTATTACAGTGAATGCCTGAGCGTGAACCCGACATTCGAACTTGCATTTTATACAAAACTGAATATGGCTGAAGTAACGCAGCTATCTGAAGAACAGGATGTGCGGAAGGTCCGGAAATATTTCAGGACTTTATTGCGTGACAGGAAAAATTCAGAGTTCCGCGATAAGATTTATTATGAAATGGGGAATTTTGAGAAGAAGCAGAATAATACAGATGAATCTATAGAATATTATAAATTATCTGTACAATCGAACGTCAATAATCCACGGCAAAAAGCTTACTCTTACCTGAAGCTCGGGGAAATTTATTTTGAGGAATTCAAGAATTACGAACTGGCCAAGAGCTATTACGACAGCGTGGTCAGCGTGTTGCCCAGAGACGATGAGATATACCCCGACGTATCGGTCCGGCAGGAAGTATTAGCAGATTTTGTTACCCAGATCAATACCATACACAATCAGGACAGCCTGCTAAAGCTGGCGGAAATGGATACAAGCTCCATCAACCGCATTATAGAGGCCGAGATTGAATCCCGGAGACTCAAGGCAGAGGCAGAAAGCAACAGATTGAAAAACAACAAATCCGATAACATATCCGTCCAGACAAACGTATTCCAGACTTTCAACGAAACGCGGATGCCAGGCGATCTTTCCGGAGCAACCTGGTATTTTTATAATGTGAACGCATCCGGGATCGGGCAAAACGAATTCAGGCGAATATGGGGTGAAAGAAAGCTCGAGGACCACTGGCGAAGATCGAATAAGGAAAGCGCATCCCAATTTAATGAATCAACCGATATCGCCGAGCCCGGGTTAACGGAAGATGCGCAAACTTCCATGCAGCAAGGGTCTGGCCAGGCGCAGTCCGAGAAAGGGAAAATGCTTGCAACCATTCCATTCACACCCGAAGCAAAAAAGGAATCGCTGGCCAGGATAGAGCAGGCATATTATAACCTGGGGAATATTTATAATTTCAAGCTGAATGAAAAAGCTGAATCGGCTGGGGCATTCGAAACCCTGCTTGAGCGGTTTCCTGAGACGATCAATGAAGCTGAAGTAAGGTATTTACTTTACCTCATTTACGGAGAGGTTGAACAGAACGACAAGAGGCAATTCCATTCCGATATGCTGCTGGCCAGGTTCCCAAACAGCATTTTCTCGAAACTGATCCTGAACCCGAACTACAGGGAAGAGAGCAACCTGGCCAGTGAAAGGCTTAAATCAATTTACGAGGAAGCATACCGCTGGTATGAGACCGACAGCCTGATGCTCGCATTCAACCTCGTCAAGGAAGGAGAATCAGCGTACCCCGATAACGATTTCTCTGATAATCTTAAGCTTCTTGAGATCTTGATTTCGGGGAAACGCGACGGTATTTATAAATACCAGTTCGAGCTGCAGGAATTCAAGAAAAAATACCCCGACAGTGAGCTTTTAGGCTATATCGACACCTTACTGATATCATCGGAAGAATTCCAAAAAGCGGAGATGCTAAGAAAGGAAATCCAGTTTATGCAGTACTATGACCAGGTGCATTATTTCGTTATTATTTATCCCGGAAAGACCAGGCTCGCTGACGAGCTGCCCCTTGCAATCGATGCATTTAATAAAAACTTCTATTCCGGCCTGCAGCTGAAAATCGGCAACCTTTTATTTGATAATGAGAATTCCATGATTATCGTGAACGAATTCAATTTAGTGAACGATGCAATGGATTATTTTAAAAAATTTAACGAAAATGTCACTTCATTAAATGTCTCTCCTTCGCTTAAAAGTTATAATTTTGTAATTTCCAAGGATAATTTCCAGGTGCTCTACCAAACGAAAGGATTCATTGAATACCTGGAATTTTTCAGAAAAAATTACTGAAATGCAGAAGCCTAACCATATCAGGATCAAGCAATTAGCAATCTGGCTCTGGTCCCTATTCCTGCTGTGTTTCCTCATGTCCCTGCTGAGCATTTTTTTTATACGGATCAATTTTCTTGATTTATCAGGTGGGTTTCCCAGCTACCGGAGTCTTGAAAACCCAAGGAACGAGCTTTCATCCCTGCTTTATTCGGCCGACAATGTATTACTGGGTTCGTATTTTCGGAAAAATCGCAGCCAGGTTTCATTTGATGAGCTTTCCCCGGAGCTAATAAAAACATTATTATGGACGGAGGATGCCAGATTCTATCAGCACCCCGGCATCTCATTTCGCGACCTGATAAGGGTTTTCATAAAAACCATCATTCTCCAGCAAAAGGATGCCGGGGGAGGCAGCACCATCACCCAGCAACTTGCCAAAAATCTGTTCCAGACCAGGACCGATCTGAATATCGGAAGGCTGAACGATGTTCCGGTCCTGGGAGTGGTGATCTATAAAATAAAGGAAATGATCCTGGCTGTGGAGCTTGAAAAGAATTTTACGAAGAACGAAATCTTTGCCATGTTTCTGAATACCATTGAACTTGGCGGCAATACTTATGGAATTAAGGTCGCATCCAATACATTCTTCAACAAGGACCCGAACGAATTGAACTACCAGGAATCGGCTGTGATGGTAGCAATGGTAAACCGGCCAACATGGTATAATCCCCAGCGGAACCCGGAAAGAGCGCTGGTTAAAAGGAACCAGATCCTTAAAAGAATCTCCAATTATGATATTATTACAGCCAGGGAATGCGATTCATTATGCACCTTGCCGATCACCCTTGATTACAAAGCCGACACCCACCTGGAAGGCCTTGCCACTTATTTCCGGTCTTATATCAGTTCTTACCTATTGCATTGGTGCATCGAAAACGGTCATGATCTCTATGAAGACGGCCTCCGTATTTATACGACGATCGACAGCCGGGCACAAACTCACGCTGAAAAAGCCCTGCAGGATCATATGAAAATCCTCCAGAAACAATTTTATGAACAATGGGAAGGCAGGAATCCATGGGTTGATGACAACGGAATTGAACTGAGAGACTATATCGATGTCGTTGTGAAGCGAACCGATCGATATAAAGAATTGGTGGAAAGATACGGGGCCGGTTCGGATTCAGTAAGGATCATATTGAATACTCCGGTAAAAATGACCGTCTTTACCTGGGACGGTGATAAGGATACGATCATGAGCCCTATCGACTCTTTGAAATTTTTTAAAAAATTCCTGCAGGCGGGATTCGTTTCGATGGATCCAAGAAACGGCCAGATCAAAGCCTGGGTTGGAGGCATAGATTACCGGTATTTCAAATATGATCATGTAAAACAATCCACTAGGCAGCCCGGATCGACATTCAAGCCCATAGTATATACGGCAGTCATAGCCAGCGGCTATTCGCCTTGCTACGAAGTCATTGATGCCCCGGTAACATTTTCATTCCAGGGTCAGATCCCGCCTTCCTGGACGCCCCCAAATGCGAATGGGGTTTACACGGGGGAAAGGATGACCATCCGCGATGCAATGGCGAAATCGGTGAACTCTATTACAGCCTATATGATCAAAGAGATCAATCCTGCGAATGTGGTATTGTTTGGTAAAAGGCTGGGTATTGAATCCCGTTTGGATCCCGTCCCGTCGCTATGCCTCGGCACGAGCGATGTTTCCCTGTATGAGTTATGCGGCGCATACAGTACTTTCGTGAATGAGGGAATATACATAACCCCGTATTTTATTACCAGGATCGAGGACAAAAACGGAAAAATCCTCCAGGAATTTCCTCCAAGAACACGGGAAGCCATCAGTGAAGAAACTGCCTATGTCATGCTCCATATGCTTAAGGGCGCAACTGAGGTCTCAGGCGGAACCGCACAGGGGTTAAGTATGGACATCAGGGAAAATAATGAGATCGGGGCAAAAACCGGTACAACCAATAATGCCTCGGATGGATGGTTTATGGGCATCACGCATAACCTGGTTTCCGGCGCGTGGGTAGGTGGCGATGACAGGAGCATACATTTTAAAAGTTGGGCGCATGGGCAGGGGGCGAGGACGGCCATGCCGATCTGGGACGCCTATATGCGGTCGGTATATAACGACCCAACCCTTGGCATTGAAAAAGGATCATTCAAACAGCCCCGAAGAAAATTATCCATTGAACTCGATTGCAATAAATACAAGAACATGATCCAGGATTCACCCGACTCGCTGGATATGTTTGTTACTCCAATCGACGTTGACGAAGGGGATATTTTCTGATTTCCCATGATGGAGGTCCTGCATTTCCTTCCCGGCAATGTAAATCTGCTGCCAGACAAACCCGGGATATATAAATTCTTTTCATCCGGCGATATCCTTATTTACGTCGGGAAAGCCAAAAATCTCCGGAAACGCGTGGCGTCTTATTTCCAGTCGATAGCCGGGAAAACAGGTAAGACAAAAAGGTTGGTCAGTGAAACTAAAAAAATTGAGATTACCCTGGTAAATAGTGAATTCGATGCATTTCTCCTTGAAAATTCCCTGATCAAACAATACCAGCCAAAATACAATATCCTCCTCAAGGACGACAAAACATTCCCGTTTATCAATGTTACCCGTGAGCCCTTCCCAAGGGTACTGGTTACCAGGAAGTTTTTGGAAGGATCGGGTCAGTTTTTCGGTCCCTATGCCAATGTCAGGGCAATGAGAAATATCCTCGATCTTATCCGGAATCTGTATCATATCCGAACATGCAACCTCAACCTTTCGGGTAAGAACATCAAAGCCGGGAAATTTAAAGTTTGCCTCGAATACCATATAGGAAAATGCAAGGGCCCCTGCGAGGGCCTCCAGGAGGCGGATGAATATGATGATGAAATCAGACACGTGATCAATATCCTGAAAGGAGATTTAAAACCTGTCAAGGATTATTTTAAAAATGCAATGACGGAGCATGCCGGGAACCTGGAGTTTGAGAAGGCAGAAATTTCGAGGCAGCGGCTGGAACTGGTTGAGAAATTCCAGGCGAAAACGGTGGTGGTCAGCACCTCTATCACAAACATGGACGTATTTTCAATCATTTCCGGTGAAAAATCCGGATTCATTAATTTTATGAAGATCAGCAATGGGGCGATTATACATTCGCAGACCATCGAGGCAAAAAGGAAACTTGATGAATCCGATGAAGAACTGCTTAGCCTCTGGATCATTGAATTCAGAAAAAAATATAAAAGCATTTCCGGGGAGATATTGTCGAATATCGAAGTAAGAAACGATGTTGGCGCGGATGTTTTCGTGCCTCAGAAAGGGGATAAAAGAAAATTGGTGGAATTATCGATTAAGAATGCGCTTTACTTTAAAAAAGACCATTTGCAGTTAAAGGAATCGCGTCCATCACGGAAGGATAATATTCTGATGAGGCTTCAGGATGACCTCAGGCTTGGAAGCATCCCCAGACTGATCGAATGTTTTGATAACAGCAATTTACAAGGCACAAATCCCGTTTCAGCCATGGTATGTTTTCGGAATGGTTTTCCTTCTAAGAAAGATTACAGGAAATTCAATATTAAAACTGTCGAAGGTCCGGATGATTTTGCATCGATGCAGGAAATCGTATACCGGCGTTACAGGAGGCAAATCGAAGAGGGTCATGAACTTCCTGATCTTATTATCGTTGACGGGGGCAAGGGTCAGCTAAGCTCGGCGGCTGAATCCCTGAAAAAGCTGGGTTTATATGGCAAGGTGGCTATCATTGGTATAGCCAAAAAACTGGAGGAAATCTATTACCCCGGGGATGAACTGCCGCTGCATATCGATAAAAGATCGCCATCCCTGAGGCTAATCCAGAATTTACGTGATGAGGCTCATCGTTTTGCGATAACATTTCACCGGGATAAGCGTCAGAAATCATCCCTTACAGGAATTCTGGATAGTATTTATGGGATTGGGGAAGCCACAAAATTAAAATTGCTTAAAAAGTACAGGTCCCTCCAAAACATCCAAAATGCTTCAGTTGATGAATTAATACGGCTTATCGGCAAGGCGAGGGCTGAACTGATTAAATCGGCGCTGGAAAAAAAAGAGGCCAGCCGAAGCTGACCTCTTCCAAAAAACCATAATTCTCTCACTATAAATCAATATTCCCAAAGATCATGTTCATATTCCATCATCTTGTATTCGAGGGTTTGTGACATGTAGAGGGCCAGGGATGGGTCCCCATAAGTATCCTCGATGGTCTCGTTCCTCGGGTTGGCAATTTTGGTGACCCTGGATGCAAACAACCTCAGTAAAAAAGCATCTGCCATATTCCTGTTTTGCCCGATATTCTGCCTGTTATACCAGATCGCCTCATCCGGCATGCTCCTGAAAAGTTTTTCCAGGTCTTTATAGGCAAAGGTTCCTATCGGCACATCAACGGCCGTGGCGCTCTGATCGGCAGGAATAAATATCGTGAGACTCATGATATCGTTGTACATCCTCGAGCGGATGATGTCGAAATACACCTCTTCTTTCATCTCCATCAGGTAGAGTTGATTGGGGAACATGTACTGGTCGGCAACGGCAGCAGGAGTAGCCGGGGTCCCTTCCGTTGTTGTTGCTGTTCCCCAGCCGGCATCTGTTCCGGTTCCCCAGCCTGCGTCAGTGGTGCCGCCAAAGCTTCCCTCTTCTTCCCCTGTTTGAATTTTAATTTTATCCAGGAAAGCTTCCTTCGTCATCCGCCGGTTAAGGGAGTCATTCTCATAGGGTACCAGCCTTCCATCCTGAACCGCATCGAGGATTATCTTGCTGATCTCATTGCTTGAGGAGAAGAAAGGCTGATTCTGTTTTTCCTGCAGGTCAATCCTCCTCCATACCTGCATCTTGTAGAGCTTATGTTCCTCGCTTACAGGATATACAGAATTCGGATTCATCGTCATGCGCGTTTCCTGGGCCATCAGGTAATTGCTCAGCACCAGAAAAAAAAGCACGATAAATGAACACTTGTTTTTATTCATAACACCTTATTTAATTAGTCTCCAATCGTGAACTGTTTGACGATTGTTCCCATGTTTACGTCTTCCTGGTTATTCCTGAAATTCATTCTGGCAACCCTTCTGACCGTAGCGACGATCCTGTCGCCCGGCCTGGCCAGACCGGCTAAAGCGGAGATATTGGCATCAGGGCCATTTACCACCATGCTTTGAACCTGGCGGCGTCCTCGAGCGAGCATTACTTCCCACTCCAGTACACGGTACCTGGCATCATTCGGCAGGAATTCTGCGAAACTCTTGTCGGGTACAGCGGTAAGCGTTAAAGTTCTTGGCGGCTGGGGCAATCCTACTTTTTCGTCAACGGCTTTACCAGCCACCTGCATAAGAATATCAGGCTTTGGAATTCCGCGGACTTTGAAGGTTTGCGAACCAATTGCATTCCCACTGCTCGAAACCGTTAAAGTTACTTCCTGCGTCCCTGACGGTATAACCATTACAAATCCCCGGCGATTCCTGTCAGGGATAAAGTCTGCGCCCCTTCCGGAGAAAGTCGGATTATACGAAGTACCCAAAGCAGGTACCTGAACATTCAGTTCATTTCCGCAATTGAGGTAAAGTGCGTTTACGGAAGCCGACTGGATCTGAATTACCGGCTTTACGGCAAAATATTCAATGGTTTGTTTGTACGTGGAGTCATTGTAAAGGATCGTTGCCTCAAAGGTTTTCTTTACCTTCCCCTCACTATCATAGGTTCCCGGTGTAACGGTAAATTCAACTTTTCCAAATCCATCTACAACTTCGATTTTAGATCCATTGATTGCCATTTCAGGGCTTACCTGGGAGGATGATGATGCCAGGAAGAGATCAGCTCTGTATTTTGTGCCAACGGCTACCATATTGGATTCAGGCTTGGCCATAACCC